>CAYWSF010000144.1:1412-5181 GCA_964460725.1 uncultured Desulfosporosinus sp. | reverse complement strand
CGTTCGATTACGTGAGCCATAATATCCACTGTCCCGCTAGCGGTTTGGTAAGCGGGAAGGGTAAATGTAAGCTCGGGATTCATTATCGCAAACCGGGGACGCAGCAACTCAGAAGCGCAGCCCCGCTTGTACCAACCATCTTCGTTGGTAATCACCGAGTTTTTACTTGCTTCGCTGCCCGCAGCCGGTAAAGTTAAGACCACACCCACAGGAAGCGTTCTTTCCACCGTTGCTTTTTTTTCATAAAAGTCCCACACGTCACCACTATAAAATACCCCGGCAGAAATTGCTTTTGCTGAATCTATGACACTACCTCCGCCTACTGCCAATATTAGGTCAATGTTGTGTTCCCTGCACAATTCGATTCCTTCACGGACCAGGCTAACTCGTGGATTTGGCTGCACACCACCCAACTCGATGTGCTCAATCCCGACTTGCTGCAAAGATTTGATTACCTTCTCCAATAATCCGGAACGCTTAATACTACCCCCACCATAGTGAATAAGAACCTTATTTCCGAAGTTTTGGGCCTCTACACCACATTGAGACTCAGTCCCTTTTCCAAAAATGATTTTTGTCGGCCATTCAAATACAAAGTTATCCATATAAAGTCCCATTCCTTTCTGAGGCACAAAACGGCATGAAGGAAACTTCTTGCATTTTCTTTCAACCCATCTACCGCCAAAACAAACTAGATAGTTACGGTTACAGGATTATCATCGTTTAAGCATCCTTTTGTTAAAGTCATTAGAGTTTATTTTTCCTGCTGATTTCTTCTAATTCTTTTGTTGATTTTCTCACTGCAGTATTAAGAATGTAAGCAATATTTAAGGATTCCTCCTATATTCTTTTGCTGATATTACTTATTCTTTTGCTGCCTTCTCTTCTTCTTTTGCTTTCTTTTTATTCAACTTATACTGCAATTTGTTCAGCTTCTTCTGCTCCTTCTGCTTATCCTTTTCCGCCTTCAGGTCGGCCTCTTCTATTGCCTTCTGCTCAGCCTCTTCTTTCGCCTTCTCTATTGCTTTCTGCTCGGCCTCTTCTCTCACCAGCTCTTTATATTTTTCCACTGCCGCTTGGCTATCTTCTCCGGCCGCCTGCGCAGTTTTATTAATTTCTACATATCTTAAGATTTTTTCCAAATTGCTTTCATCCCAGTTAATCACTTCGTAATACCTCAAACTTGGCGGCAGATCCTTCGGTTGTAACGAACCCACAATAACGGTAATAATATTACCTGCTTTTTTACCGGAGCGTTTTTCGTTAATGAAAAACCCCCATTCGGCTTCAACCCAGTTAGACATAACATTCTCTTTGCTGCTGGTAACCACGATCATATGGTAAGCATTGTCCAAATTTTTATCTATTTCTTTGCGGTAGTCAGCATTACCTATTTCCGGTAGTGATTCCTGGCTAAAAAAAACAGGCACATTGTTTTTCACTAAATAAAAATAGATAATTTCCGCATATTTATAGTCAGCACTTTTAGAGCTGATAAATACAATTGGTTCCAAGGCCGGAATCCTCCTTCTGGATCAGAATTACGCCCCATTTAATTATTTAATCGGCTTATCCATCTCTTTATCCCGATTCATCATAATCCAATCCCCATTCTCATTTAAGACTTCTTTCCCCAGCTCAAAAATTATTTCCTTGGCATTTTCGGTGTCATCCTTTTTTAAAAATCCATCTATTTTCACTAAGGCAATTCTGAATAGTTCTTCCATTCTTTCATATATCGTCGGCAATTCCTTGTAGGACATTTTTTCGGCATATGTGGTTAATACTTTAGTGAACGGCGGAAAAAATGCCGTTAAGAAAATAAGCAATCGAATGTGATTTCTATAATTCTCATTAAACCCGGGAATAAGACTAAGGATCAGGACTAAAACAGCGAAAACAAAAACCAATATATTAATCAGCTTGGCGATATTACCATATTTTCTATTTCCTTTTGCATAAAACCCTGCTTTTAGATTAAAATAATCCATTTGCCCACTCTTACCGCTCTCAGACTTGATCCAACAACGTTTAACTATATTTAAATCAGGCTTAAGCACCCTCTCATCCCCTTTGGGGATATTCCAAGCACGAATGGCATTCCTGATCCATTCCAGATAGCTTTTATGTTTTTTCAAATAATAATCTGATGCATCCTCTTGTATCCCGGCAACTTTCCAAAAAAACTGCACCCTCAAGCCTTCCGCCAAAGCCCGATAGTCTTGATGTTTATCTTGAAAATTATAACGATCTACTAAGAAATAAACCAGATATGCAATAAATATACTGCCTGGATAAAACATCAGTAAATAAATGTTGTCTGAATTCTTGTAGATAACAAATGCCAAAACAGCAATCATCGTTAAAACTGACAAGACAATAATTGATATTCTTCTTCTTGTGCTGAAATAAATAGATAACGTATCCGCAGCAGCGTAATAGTTTGAAAATTCTTCAATACCGGCTATGGCCTTCTGATATTCTGGCTTCTTCTTTAAGGCCGTAAAATCCTCATGGTTGATTAAATATGATTTGTTTTGCTCAACCCGGGCTTGCATGCGTGGTCTGGATAATATTTTTACAACATCGTTATTAAAAACATTTGCTTTTCTTTGTTCGCGAACATATTTTTCGTGCCGCTTTCCCCAATCAGAATGTTCTTCCGGATAAATAATGTTTAATTCTAAAGCATTCTCAAGGTTTTTAGCATGGGAGCGCCTTGGCGTTACTATATGATAAACTGGCCCCCTATCCACAGGTTCAAGTAGATTATTGTGCGCTTTCGCTTCCCCTGCGAGTTTATATTTTACAGCTCTTGACGTTCCGTAACTGTTTTCTTTATCCAATCCATCCCATAAAGCAATCAGGATTTGACTGTGCCTGGCGACATAAGCACCTACCTGATCATATTGGCGGTCTCTTAATGACATTTCTGGCATTGCCGGCTCGTTTTCGTCCCGGTCCGGATCAGGCAAAGGCAATTCAAATGAAATCTTCGCCTTTTTCAGCAGGTCTTCGAATTCATTCCTGGATTCAAGGGAAGAAAAATCCTTCACATATTCATCTTTAGGCATTGGTAATGGAACAATGAGGTCTACCCAGCCCAGTTCAAGCGCTGCTTGTGCAGCCAAAGTATCCGCGCCTTCAGCCAAAGGAGAAATTAAGATAAACGGTGTTTGTCCCGTTTGTTGATTTAAGGTCTCTTTTTTGTTTAAAGACGAAGATGTTTTGGAAGGCGTTTTGCTAATCTTTTGGGAACCGGATAATTCCAGTCTGGTATTGATAAATATGCTTTTTATTTTTTCTTTAAGCTCCGGAATATCTTCAGGCCTCAAATCCCTGTGCCCCGTGATACCGAAGACAATAGGAATGAGATTTTTGTTAACCAGTTTTCATCAACTCGCTTTTTACCTGTTTTAAGTATTTTATACCCAATTTCCCATAAAGCCAAAAAGGCAAAAAGGGGTCAGGTACTTCCCGAAATATGTCGAATGACATTCGGTTCTAAATAGTCCAACTAAAGATCCGATTACCCTGTGTGGTGCCGGGTCCTTAAAACTGGCTTTAAAAGCAGGGAGCAGGGTCTTGACATTAATGTAGTACGGAACACATTTTTCAGGATAAGGCCGACACACCTCATTGACATATTCTGCATTCCCATTATCCACTGGTTTGCAACAATGCCATTGTTATACGCCCTGTACGTGAAAACAGCGGTGAGTTTGATGAGCAGATCTTAGCCGACTTGATCTCCCAAGGCTTATCCGGT
>CAYWSF010000144.1:0-1312 GCA_964460725.1 uncultured Desulfosporosinus sp. | reverse complement strand
CGGTGAGTTTGATGAGCAGATCTTAGCCGACTTGATCTCCCAAGGCTTATCCGGTGAAGAGTTGCTTACCAGATTTAAAGAAACACGAAAGAAAATTCGTCCAGCGGTTGAAGGATTAATTGCAGAAGCCGAGCTTGCAGCTAACGAAAAAAGCGAGCATACCACCTATGATGATGTTTTTGGTATTGTTCTTGCCGGTACTCGTGAAAACTTCCTGCGAAGAACTAAAGCGGTACATGAAAAGCCATTAGGAATATTCCATGGCCATTCTGATAGCGGCACTTGCGAGCCGGCTTACTCTTCCAGTGCTTCTTTCAAATCGTCTTTCACACTTACTTCAGCAAGCCCTACCCTGGAACGATAGGCAGAGCGACAAATAACATGGCTGGTAACCGGATTAGTGAGAAAAACAAAAAAAATCCCTAAAAACAATTTGATACTGAAATACCCCTCGACAAATAAGAAAAAAAGAAAAGTCCCCAGGAGAACAAAGAGCACCCCTAAGGTAGCACTTTTAGCAAGCGCATGGGCACGATTGTAAACATCCGGCAAGCGAAGAAAACCAATCGCACTAAGAAAACCAAACAATGTCCCGATAAAAATAATGACTGCTATACCTAATTCAATCAGATTGCTTCCGCTCAATGACAATACCCCTCTCAATAAACCTGGCAAAGGCGATAGTTCCAATGAAGGAAAGAATACCAATCAATAAGATTACTTCAAAAAAAGCTGTGCTGCGCAGCATCACGGAAAAAATCGCTATGCCGGCAATCAGATAAATTCCTAAAGCATCCAAAGCCTGAACCCGTTCAGGAGCTGTGGGCCCCTTCGCCAAGCGGTAAATCGTGACCAGGATGGAAAATGTCCATAAAAACAAAGAACAAGATAATATCCACTGGATCATGGCCGTGTCACCTTCTTAATTGCTTCTTCAAATCTATTCTTTGACTGCAGAACCGCATCACTCACTTCAGGAAAATCCATCGCATGAACATATAATATCTTCTTATCCGCAGAAATCTCCATCACAACTGAACCGGGCGTTAAGGTAATAAGCAAAGCCAGCAAGGTCACTTCTATATCTCCCTGTAAACTGGTTTCCAATTTATAAATTCCCGGTTTGATGTTGACTTTTGGCCGGATGATTTTCCGGATCACCAAGATGCTGGAGGTAAGCAGTTCATAAATAAAGATCAAAAGGAGTTTTAAGACTGCATACAAAGTTAACGGATAATATTCTGAAGCCATAAATCTGCGTAAAACAAATAAAACAAGGAGTCCAAACAGATAACCGCTAAAAAAAGTTAAT
>CAYWSF010000143.1:0-5220 GCA_964460725.1 uncultured Desulfosporosinus sp. | reverse complement strand
CCATCAAAGCCACCCAAGAAATAGCCAATGTAGCCGCCAATGGCGGTGATGATTATCTGCAGTGTGTTAATATAATCCTTCATATTAATTTCCCGCCTCCTCTAGGAGATCATTTTCAAGGAAGGTAAAAACGCAAGTTCCTTAATGACCTGACACTTCGCTTTACATACCCGATATATCTCTTTATAATGTGTGCCCTTATCAACCTCGATGGATATAATGTTTTCAATGGCCCTTTCTAAAAATTTTATGGCATCTACATAGGCTAAAGGCAGCGTATCCCTTTGCCCGGCAGCAATTCCCAAGGTGGTATTTACTAGTTTTGAATAGGCCATATAAAGTTTACCGGCATTTTGGCTTCCCTGGGCTTCAGCAAGAGGTATAAGTTTTGCCATTATTACATCTGTTTCATCCCTACGGATCTTTTTACCCACAAGTCTGGATTGACACCATTCGGCAGTTTGCCGCTCTAATATAAATTGGCGCATGCGGTAAAACTCTTGGGTTAATCTGAACTTAAAGTCAACCACTGGCTCTGTGTTTTTCAATAACGTTAGGAGAAAAGTTGCCTGCTGCTCGTTAAGCACAGCCACCTTTATTGGCCTTCCCCCAAGTGGGTTTCCCGATTTGAAATCGGAAAACCTAACTGCCCCTAACTTTGATAACTTATAATTGTATTTATCAACCATTCTCATTACAGATTCAGGCTCAAGTTCCGCCCCTAAAGCTATTTGGATACTATTTGTAAATAAATCATCACCTTTTAAAACTACTAATTCATTCATGGTAAAACCCCTCCTTATTACCTTTTGTGGGCATAAAAATAACGCCCCGAAGGACGTTCATTGGTAAACTCTTATTCGGTGTTTATCCCCCTAATTTGCTTTTTTATCAGGCACACTAAAGTAGGAAGACTGTTGCCAAATGTGACGTTGAGCCTGAAACCGCCCGGTTCATAAATCTCTGTCACCTCAGTAGCCCTGGTGTCCATGGTCAGGTTCCATTCCTTGTTTTGCACGGTCACAATATCTCCGACATCCCAGTCCTGCTGATATTTAAACGGCCCCTGAGTTAGAACCTCCGCTTGAAAGGAAATAACCTGCTGATGCTCAGCCAGTTTTGCCTCACCCCTCCTCGGAAGGTCGTCCGCATCTTGGACATCCCTGGCATCAACAAATATCACATGGCGGTCAAGGCCGGTAGCATCACTACCCAACATTACAACCTCCCGATCTACTCCTTCACCCTGCCCGGCCACAATTGCGTAAGTGCCGTAACCAATTAAGCTATCAATGAATTCCTGGCCTTTGATGTTATCAAATTCCGGGGAAAAGGTAACCGGCGGGTTTAATTGTTGATCAGCTGTAAAATTCCTTCCATTATACATGTCAAATATCCACTTCCTTGAATTGAAGTCCGGGTAGATATGCCAGCCTAGGTTTGTCAGCCTGCTTAACTGTTCTAGTTCATCAACCAGGTTCTTGTATCGTGTTTGCCATTTAACGATTTCTCCCCGCTGTTGATCATCCCCAATTACAAGGGACGGGAACTCCATCCCCGGTATATCCAAGCAATTCCGCTGCACATAGGCCTTCATCACCGTTTCCGCATTGCCTTCCTGTATGTCATGGGATTCCCCGACCGGTGGGATGGTGATGCGCTGACGAAGAATGGTGCCCAATGCGTAGCCCTTGATGGTGAGCATTTCCTGGCCCCGTTCACTGGTTTTGATTTCCTTGTGGCGAATGATGCCGGTTTTTAATGGGTCTGCCCCCAGCATGATTAAATTGTTGATATCCAGCTTCCCTGCATTGGCCGCCTTGCGATTTAAGACTAACTGGAACTCACCGGGGGAGTGGTAGTTACGGGAAAAACCAAGGGAGAGATAGTTGTCTACCTCTCCCAGTAAATCTAATCCCGGCGATAGTATTCTAATTGGTTGCATTGCCCACTCACTTTCCTTTTTGTGTTCCTCTAACCATTGCATAAATATCTTTTAACTAAAAGCAATACGATAAGGGCTACTGGAAATACAATAGCCAACATAAAACAGAACCTGAAGCGTTTTCTCTCCTTTTCGTCCTTGGATCTTTCGCATCTTTCATACTCTGTGGTTGCGTTCCATAGGTCAACCAACTTCCCCGACATGTGTCCGTGGGCCACCACCAATTGGTGCCGATTATCCTGATCTAATGCGGTTTTAATTGCTTGTAGACCTTGGTTGCATTCTGAAATAGTTTCTTGTAATTTTTTATCAGGAATGTCAATGACAAAACCCCTATGGATTGGTCTTCGCAAAAGTTCCATAAGGTGGCTAGGTTCCTTCCCTGATAAGTACTCCTTAGCCTCAATGGTGATCCCATGCGCATGATCTGCTGTTTGAGTTGCATAACGCAAAACTGATCTGATTTGATCTTTATGTCTGAAATACCCGGCTACCAACGTTCCTGTTATAAAGCCGGTTATTAGGCCAGAAATAAGGCCCGTGGCGATACCAATAACCCATTCCAACAACGCCATCCCCCCTTAGCCACAATTATTTGCCAAAGTGGGGAAAATACCTTTTTCCCAAGGTGTTACTCCATTTCCGCTAGCACTTGCTGCACCGCTGCCTTGAGGTTCCCCAATGCTGGTATCTGCTCCACATTGTAAACCCCGGCCAGTATGAGCGGTACCCATACGTTTTTAACCAGTGCCGAGTTTTTATCGAAAGTCATTATGCTTCACCTCCCGCTAACAATATTGTCAGTTCCGCCATGGCCATTTGAAGTCCCTGGATTTGGGCTTCAAGTTCCCGAAACTCAACAGCCGCAGGAGAATCAACATACTCCCACCAAACAGTCTCCGTGGCCTTGTCCGCCTTGATAATGGCGATCTTCCCTACCGGCGTTTCCTGCTCTGGCAATGCCTCCACCGCCACAGCCCTGGCCTTATCCGCCTCTGTCAAAACACTCTCATCGTAAACGATACTGCCGCTTTCAAATACATAAATCATGTTAGCATCCTCCTTTAATTTTTATCGTAACCTTTGATGCCAAAAGTCTGGGTCAGTTTTTCAATGTAGTAGCCGGTGGCCAGATAAATATTGTGCTCGTCATCCACCTTGATATCTGCAATCTTCTCCACGGCCTTGTAGCGCCAGAATTCCTCCCCTTTTTCATTGAATTTAACCAAAGTCTTATCATTATCCCAGGTGTAGACGGCTCCGTCTAAGCCTTGGACGGCCCGCAAATAGAAGTTGGTAATGTTAATGTCTTTTACCTCAAAAAAGCGTACCTGCCCGCCGGAGTGTTTATTGAAGGACTGTATCTTGGCGCTATCTATACCGCAAATGAAATCTCCATGAACACCAAATATGGCCTTAGCCGCACTAAAATTACGTACACAGCGGAAGGTGTCAATGTCGTACAGCTTGTTAAAAGCCAATACAGTGCGGTCATCCCACAAGTGCAGCTTGCGAAAGACGCCGCTGGTGCCTATCTCCATGGTCTTTAACAAAGTTCCTTCCGGGGATATTTTGACTAAATAGTCCTTGGAGCCGGAAGTATGAAAATAGGCGATGCTGACAATGATTACCCCTTCGCTGTTTACCACTAAATCCGTCACTGCGCCCGTGGTGTTTGGAATGCTGCAAGACCATTGTTCTACCCCGTAGGGGCTAAGTTTCTTTAAAGTTCGGTTGGTATCGGCAATATAGGCATTACCGTTCCTGTCAGCTTTAACAAAGTTCAAGATACCCGTGTGCCGATACACCCATTGCTGTTCCCCCAGGGCGTTAAATTTCCTAGCTGTCCAATCATCACTGGCACCATAGGAGTTACCGTTTACATCCACATCAATGGAATTTATAGTCCCCTCAAATTGGTGGGGGATAAAGTTTGACCACTCTTTACCGGTAGATAGAACTCTAGCCGAATGTTGGCGTAGCACATAAATTTTCTCTTCCTCTTTGTCAAAGCCAAAACCATTAATGGGGTTACCGCTAATGTTGTGATCCTCTCGCCAAATAAAACCAGCCAATTGATTGTCCATCTTGGTGATTTCCCGATTGGAGACGGTATAAATGTTGTTCCCGCTGTCGATGAATAGATTGTATACGGTAGCTGTATTGGCACTTCCATGTTGGAAGATCGGCTCTCCAGTTTGGTAGCTATGCTTTCTAAGATTGCCACCATATGCTGAATAAAAATGGTTAGTACCTGGTTCAATAGCTAGTGCATGGGCGTTGTTATTACTTGGCATGTTATAGGTATATACCGGACTTGTGCTACTTGGGTAAAGCCGGTAAATTTTATAACCTTCTGTACCTACAAAAAGTGCAGCACCGTTGGACGCCAATGAAAGCACTCCGCTACCCAGGTTACTTGTAGTCCAAATGGTTTGGCCGGTGGTTCGGTTGATCTTGCCAACATAGCAATTATAGGAGTCGTAATAGATGCGATGCCCTACATAAACACCAGATGCATCTAATGCAATGCACTGGGCATCACCGTTCATCGTCGCTTCCCATATCAAATCCCCATTTACAGCATGTTTATAGAGATTGCTGCCTCGGGCTAGATAATAGCTGTCATCAGTAGCTGCCAGATCAGGAATCATGTGCGCTGCTGAAGAAGTATTATGACTGTTTTCAGCAATCACTTCCCCGGACTTGGCATCATAAATAGTCACCCCCAGGCCGTGCAGTACATAGACCTTCCCGTTGTGGTAGTGGTTAACGCCCCGGCGGTCGGACAAGGTTCCCAATGAGCGGTGGGCAAAAGGCAATCCCAGCCCTTTAATATCATCTGATGCTATGATTGGCGTTAACCCTTCAATGGGAATAACCCCCGGATCGCCCGACCCCCTCCCTAAGCCATGTAACATTAAATCACTCACTGGCAATTACCTCCTTTATCCAGTCCCCGGTTTCGCTGTAGACTTGGTCGTATACAACCACGGTCTTGACGGTTTCTCCATCTGCATCATAATAAGTGACTGTTCGCTTTTCGTATCGTGGCGAATTGCCGCCGCTTAGCACTGACTTTTTAGCCAGGGTGCCGTCCTGCCGATGCCACTCAATGGTGGTGAAAATCCCCTTGTGGTCTTTTCCAAAACGGTAAGTGTTGGCTAAATCACCGTGGGCTGAGAAGTCAGCTTCGTGCTGGTTAAAGACGCTCCAGGGTACCAGGTCTGCTGTTTCATGGGTAATTTGCTGGATGCGGTCAAACCAGTCTTTCC
>CAYWSF010000142.1:0-5261 GCA_964460725.1 uncultured Desulfosporosinus sp. | reverse complement strand
ATCTTGACATGGATACTCCTACTCCCATTCCGCCTTGAACAATCGGTATTTTTGCTAATAGCTCACCGATTTGCAATCCTTGTAAAAAACTTTTACTCATATTAATCCCCTCTTGATTATCTAGCTAGACGAATCTAACAAGAAAAATCCTTTTATAAGCATACATATACATTGACACTTCCATTATATTTAATCCACTATTAACTTGCAATATTCTCCGGTAACACCTTTTGAAAGATCTTTTAATAAGAAAATCGCCGTGTCGACAATATCTGCATGAACAATTCTTCTCTTTAACGGGGCCTGTGCCCAAAATCAGAACTTGTTCGCCGGTGATTATTTGTAGATCACGGCGGCAGCGACGATTACGAAATAAACTTTGGTGGCAGGGGTTGATAGCCCATTGCTGATCCTACCTGTTCCATTGTTTGAAGTCCGGGAGTCACCATCTGCTTGGACGTACCATAAGCAAGCTGCTTGCCCCGACCATCAAAAATTGCAGCCTCCGCCAGACAAATACGCCTCCCGGCCTTAATCCGTTTTCCTTCCACAATAAGACGTCCTTCTCTGACTGAGGCTAAATTGTCGACTTTAAGATCCAGAGTGATCAGTCCGGCGTTTTCTTCAACATCACAATAAACTGCTAAGAAAGTCGCCGAGTCGATTAGCGAGGCGTAAACTCCGCCATGAACTCCGCCAAATGGATTAAGATGTTTGGTCTCTATGCTAACCTCAACTTTACTATAGCCTTCTCCTAACTCACGGACCTCCATCGACAACAGTCTTAAGAAAGGTCCCAGTTTACAAAGATCTAACACCGCTTTTATGTGCTCAGGGTTTATCTTTTTCACAAAGAAACAACCTCCCATCTTTAAAACGATACTCCCTGCCCCTAACATCTATCATATACTCCAACGCCCCAGTTTGAAAACACAACAACTCCATCAGTCGCTCCTTGGTTTTTTCTTCTCCCTTTTCATGGCTTCCTGTTTCTTCTCCTTGGGCATTTTTTCTATCGCGTATCTTAGTGCGGTTCTGGGCATTATGCCACGCTTGCTTAACACGTATTGATATACATCATCTTCATAATTTGTGCAAAGTGATTTCAGCATCCAGCCGTAACCTTTTTGCACCAAATCATCAGCATCCAACAATAATTTATCCGCAATTTCAAAGATGTCCTCTTTAAACAGGCCCTTTTTAGCCGGTATGATAAGCGATACGGCAGAGGCACGCCTAACCCATCTGTTTTGGGATTGGGTCCATTCTTTGAGTTTTTCTATGTAGAGCGGATACATTTCCAGAAATGTCCCAACAGTGTGGTTGCAGAGAGTATCACAGGATGCCCAGTTACTCACATATTCATTTACCCATCTTTCAAACACCAGAAAATCGTCCCTGGTATACTGTTTATTAACTGCATACGACCAGTTGCAGGCAATAAAAGATTCTTCCATTATTCCGGACATCCATAGTTGTTCACATAAATCAAATATTTCTTTTTTAGAGAGTTCTTTGATGCTCCTGAATGCCTGTTTGGATATTGCCGAGACGATTGCAGTTTTTACACCATACGTTTTTACTTCTTCCTTAAAGAATCTTTTGCCACTCTCCTTTGTAGTTTCATCGGCGTTGCGAGCCAGTTCCTGCCTTACCTGCTCTATTATATTTGGCATTTCCTGATTCCCCCTTATAATGCTGCTTAAAACAACTCCAAAATTACGTCTGCATTACCTGAATTCTTTTATCGCATACCAAATTCTTATATCGCATTCCAGACGGGAGCCTTCACGAGTTCGGAAATCAGTTCTGCATCTGCCAGGGCTTGCTCCCGATTTATATAGGTCATGACATACTTTCTGGTACCGCTATGTGATACAAGATTCAGCTCATATGCATAAAAATAACGATTCCCATGAATATTTTCTGAACTATCGGTGACTTTACCTACCTTTGTAAGCAGCTGAATAGCATGAATCTCGTTGAAAGGCAGCGATTTCTGCGGGCTGGCTACGTGGTCCTGCCTATTGCTTCTCCATCCCCGATAATACAGTTTGTTTTGGCTGTCAAACCCGATTGGTATCATACTTTGTACTTCCACAACGATTCCCACTATAAGAAAAAGTAAACTAATCACCAACATAATCCAATGTGTGTTTATTGCTACAAAATAAATGTAAAGCGAAGCTGCTGCTACTATGATAAAAGCGATGCCGAAAACCTTCAACATGGAAACCGACTTGTAAATAAGACTACTATCCTTCATTTGAAAAAGTCTGTGTGTAGTAAAATTGGCACTTCCTGATCTGAGGCTTTTCCAACCGCATGTTATCGCCAACGGGTCATTAAATCTTTCCGGGTCCACTGGTGGAGTCAAGGGAATTCTGAAAAGCCAACTGCGTATTCCGCCTCTCAAATTCTTATTCATATCTAATCACCATCCTTTAATTGAACAAGCTGTTCAACTTTATTCGCCATGGAAATCCTAATTCCTTTAGGAAAAAATCACATGGTAACGGATATAAAAATAATGGTGACTTGGATTGAACGATTATTGAACGATTACCGCTGCCAACATCACGGAAAAACAAAAAATTCTTCTGCTGAAACACATTATAATCAAACATTAAATCAGCTCCTGTTTCCGATTCCATTAACAAAAATAAGACCGGGAAGTAACTCCAGGTCTTTTGACATTATTCTATGAACATAATAAAAAAGGCATAACACGATCATTTATTTAAGCTGCTGCTCATTCCGGAAAAAGTCTTTCCAAGGGTCATCGCCGCCGATCCGCCGCAGTGCCTCAGCCATATTGACACTATCAGGAGCTACCGTGTCCAGTTCATCCCAGGTGATGGGCATGGACACCCCGGCCCCTTTCCGCGCCCGCAGGGAAAAAGGGGCAATGCTGGTAGCACCTCTGGCATTGCGAATCCAGTCGATGAAGATCTTGTTGGTGCGCTTGACCTTTCGCACATTGCTTGTGTAACGATCAGGCCACTTCTGCGCCATTACTTCGGCAACGCCCTTGGCAAAATCGTGAAACCTATCCCATTCAGCGGCAGGTTTTAAAGGGACAACCACATGGTACCCTTTACCGCCGCTGGTCTTAAGATAGGAATTCAGGGAAAGTTCGGCCAGAATACTTTTTATATCCCGCACACCCTGACGCACCCTGCTCAGATCCATTCCCTCATCCGGATCCAGATCAAATACCATCATATCCGGCTTTTCCAGCTCGTCCACACGACTTCCCCAGGTGTGAAATTCCAGCGTGTTCATTTGCGCTTCGGCGATCAGCCCGGATTTGTCCTCAATATAGAAGTAGTCTTCCCTTTCTCCGCCGTCGCTGGAAATAGGGATGGTGACGATGCCAAGGCTTCCCGGACCGGGATGCTTCTTATAAAAGCAGGTCTCGGAGATGCCTTTGGGACAGCGTACAATGCTGAGGATCCTGTGGCTCACGTACGGCAGCATGCGCTCTGCCACCTGAGCGTAATACTGGATCACATCCCCTTTGGTGTGTTCAGGGTCGGCAAAGATCACCTTGTCCGGGTTGGAAATTTTGATTCCTGCGATAACCATGCTCTTGGTGTTTGCATCTATAATTCTGTTTGCTTTAAAAATACTCTTGCCGTCTGCATCATTAATAATGCTGTTGGCGTTTCCATCATTAATGGGGCTGTTAATGGGTCTGTTGGCGTTTGCATCCATGGCTCTCTCCGCTTCTTTGACAGCTTCTGGAGCAGATGATTGAAGTTGTGTTTCGTCATCTGCTTTTTCCTTTTTAATATCCCTGGGGTTCTTGTCCGTTCGCAGACCTTTAAAGCTAGCATGCCTTAACAAGTTCTCTTTGGTCCATTCGGCAAATTTAATTTCCGCGACCAATCCAGGTTCAAGCCAGGTGATCTTTTCCGTCGACCTGGACTTGGGCGCGCGTTGGAAGGGGGACTCCATTCTCTGCATGCCTGCAAATTTTCTCTCCAGATCTTTTATGTCGGATTCACTCAAGCCGGTACCGGCCCGCCCGGCATAGACTAAGTTCCCGTCTTCATAGACGCCAAGGAGCAGGGAACTTACTCCGCTCGTTTTTCTATTAGAAAGCGTATAGCCGCCAATCACAAATTCCTGTCTGTTATCGCATTTTAGTTTGATCCAGGCGCCGTTTCTTGATCCGCTGTAGACGGAATCAGCCTTTTTGCCTACTATCCCTTCCATGCCTGTTTTACATGCCACGCGGAAACTTTCCTGTCCGTTTCCTCTTACATGTCGGCTGTAGTGCAGGTTTTCAGGGGCATCTTTCATCAAATCTGCCAAGGTTTCCTTCCTGTCAAGCAAGCGTTGTCCCCGGAGGTCCGCTCCATCCAGCGCCAGGAGATCAAAGACGATATAGCTCAGGTTTTGGGCCTGGGGATTTTTCATATAGTTCTGCAACGCCTGAAAATCCGTCTTACCTGCGGCGTCTATCACGGCTATTTCGCCGTCCAGAATCATCGCCCTGCCGCCAGCCCATTCGACGAGAGAAGAGGCGATATACCGGAACCGTTCGCTATAATCCTTGCCGTTTCGGGTGATCAGCCAAACGCTGTTGCCTTCAATATAAGCCAGTATCCTGTAGCCGTCGTATTTCAACTCATAAAGCCAGTCCTCACCTTTAGGAATCGCATGCACTAATTGGGCAAGCTGCACGCCGGTATTACCGAAGGGGTTGCGCGTGAACTTTTCGTCTTCCCCTTCTTCTATTTCCGGCATGGTGCGTCCGGTTCTGATGCTGGTGGTGAATTCAGAAATCCCGACCTCAGTTTGGGCATACTGATCTTTTTCTTTGAGTAGCAGCCAGTTATCCTTGGTATCCTTGGTCTCGTCCCCTTTTCCTTTTAACCGCTCGTCCTTCTCTTTTAATCGCACCAGAGCCCATTTTCCCTTAAGCCGGCTTCCGTGCAGGACAAATTTCAGCATACCCGCACTGAGTCCGTCATCCACGTCCCCATAGGGTTCCCAGTAACCTTCATCCCATAGCATAACGACTCCGCCGCCATATTGCCCTTTGGGAATCGTCCCCTCAAAGTTTCTGTATTCCAAAGGATGCTCCTCCACCTTTATGGCAAGCCTCTTGTCCCGTGTATTATAGGAAGGGCCCTTGGGCACCGCCCAGCTCAATAGCGCACCGTCCCATTCCAAGCGGAAATCGTAATGATCCCTGCGGGCCAGATGGTGCTGAACCACATACCTCAGACCTTCCTGGGCAGCTTTTGTTA
>CAYWSF010000141.1:0-5270 GCA_964460725.1 uncultured Desulfosporosinus sp. | reverse complement strand
CACGTGGAGACAGTTACGGTGATAGAGTCTAGATAGCTTGATATCAGCGGTTTCGGGGCTTTCGGGCCTTTTTTTTGTTTCCCATTTTTAGTTCAAAACCCGTCCAAGGGAACATATTGGGAAATAATTCCGGCCCCCGGGGGTACACAAATGCGCGAAATTATGGGGGTACCCGGTAAGGGTATAGGGGATATTCGCAAAATTGTATAGGAGATCTGGGGAAAACGACCCCCCACAAGATATGGAAAATGTGATGGTTTTGATGGTTATTACACGTTGGTGTTACATCGTTGGAGGATAAGTTTGGAATATGTTCCCACTGACATTACACGTGGAGACGATAATAGTGCTATATTGGGGCTAAATGAAAGCCTTGGTGTCAGCGGGTTCGAGAAGTGTATGTTCTTTTTGGGGTTTAGATGCGTATAGGGAAGTATATTTGAATTGTTTGGATGTTTAATTGAGCTATAGGTAGTATCCACGATTAATTACAAGATTTAACAGGAATTTTGGATAGGATTAACGAATAAAAATAGAAAAACATGATGACCGTACATTGCGAGGACCTCAGAGCGGCTACTTTGTAGACTTCTTGGAAACATTAAACATAGTCTTTGTTATAACATCGGAATAAGGGAATAATACATAAAAAGAAATTACTAAACGAAAGGATGTTTAGGTTGAATGAGATTTCTCTAAATCATTTAGCCTTAGTACTGATAAACTATTAACCGACACTTATTCACAAATAAGAGATGAAAAAAAGGCTATCCAAGTGTCCATCACATTTGTTCTTATTTAGCAAAGTGTGGAGAAAATGGTATAGGATATTATCATTTATTCGAATGTTTAGCAGGCAAGAGTATATTAAACTATGGGAAATTCGAGTATAGGCAACTAGATAAATTTATCGATTTGTCTCAATGTTGGCAGATATTTTCGAAAGATAGTGACGGGTTGAGAGTTGTCAATAAACTATACAGGGAAATTTAGACACTCTATCGGGGTGGTCTTAGATGAAGTAGCATTTGAAGGTATGTGACACACTGCCTCTCGGACTATGAAAAGATGAAATCCCCTGTCAAAACACCGCTGCCACCAACAACGAAAAAAGAAGTGGACTTTTTGAAGAAAGTTAGGCGTAAGGCGTGGTGCATCGCTGTCTGCCTTTTTGTAATCGGTGTATTGATTGGCATTGCTGGCATTTACATTGGGGAAACCGATGACGCACCCGGTGCTGCGCTAATTGGTATCCTGCTGATGATAGGCTTGGTGGTGCTTGGCGTGAGAGCCGCTTGGAGCAGACGCTGATGGCAGATTATCCCGAAAGAGGTAGCAAAGCTACGGACTGCAGCTGTTTATTCTTCTGAGGCTGATATACTGAACATGGCGTTGTTTGAAATGACAGTGCTGAGTAACCGTATCTTCAATTATCTGAAATGCGAAAAAGCACAGCTAAAATTTGCGAAGGGTGCCTCTCATCACACTCTCTTCGCAACGCAAGGCTACTATTGTGAATGCATGAATTAATTTTCAGAGTAAGCCGCATATATGAAGTCAAATTAGATGAGCATGTGCTGATGATTGTTGGGTGCTTATTTTATTTGCGTGGCTAACGGCATTAAGTCTGAGTTGAATAATTACTAGGAAATTGATCATAACTAAAAGCAACAATATATATTGAGATATGGCTTTTTTCTTGAAACGGAATTGAGGAGTTAAACATGTTACATGCATTGAAAGAGTTAAATGGTTCAAAACTAAGGTATGTATTAATGGTCGCTGTTGTTACGTTGATGGTATGGCTGGTTATTTTTTTGGTAGCAATGGCTGAAGGCTTAGCTGATGAGACAACTTCGTTATTTAAAAACATGCCGGCGGATTATTATGTGTTCAGCGAAAAGTCGGATAATATATTAAGCAAGACTTTATTGGAAAAGAAAACTATCAATGACTTGAAAAAGATTGAGGGAGTTAAAGATGTCACCTATTTAAGTTATCAACCGGCAACATTAACTGATGCCGAGAATGTAAAGGAAGATGCAGCTTTATTTGCTATTGAAGGGGATGGGTTTATCGCACCGCAGATTATTGAAGGCAGGAGTTTGGATAAACAGAATACTTATGGTGTTGTCGCTGATAACCGGCTTAAAGTAAACGGGTATAGGCTTGGAAGTTACTTTCAGGTTGAGGGATACAACCAGCCATTAACGATTGTCGGATTTACTAAAGGAAATGCTTACCTTTATCTTCCAGTTGTATTTATCCATAATCAGACTTGGCAGGAAATTCGTTTTGGAGAAGATAAAGCGAAAATGGGACTTACCGATCCTATTAGTATTGCTGTTGTTAAAGGGAGTGAAGCCGTAACAAATAATATCGTAAACTCTGTTGAAGGAATCGCTGTTTTATCTAAAAACAAAGTCATCTCAGAAATTCCCGGTTTTAAGCAAATGGATCTCTCAATTAAAGGAATGGTTTGGTTTATTATCTTAATTGCCGGCCTGGTTTTAGCAGTGTTTTTTTATATGATCACATTGCAAAAGACTAATCAATTTGGAATGCTGAAGGCTATGGGGGCAAGCAATTTCTATTTGATGAAAACAGTCGTAACGCAAGTGATGCTCATAACACTTTGCGGGTTATTGCTGGGAATCGGCTTATCTTATAGTATTGCCGCACTCATGCCAGTTGGGAGTATGCCGTTGTTAATGAACACAACCTTAACGATCGGATATAGTATTGCCATCATCTTGATTGCCTTCTTTAGTTCTATCTTATCCTTAAGGCATATTACCAAAATTGATCCATTGCAAGCGATTGGGAGAGTTGCCTAATGAAAAAGCTTATCTTAGAGAAAGTAACTAAGATCTATGAGATGGGTAAAAATAACGACGTGGCTGCTTTAGAAGACGTTTCACTGGCAGTTAATGAAGGAGAATTTATTGCTGTCATAGGTCCGTCCGGCTCTGGTAAAAGCACCTTTTTAAGTATTGCAGGTGCATTATTAAAACCTACAACAGGAGTTGTAATTATTGACGGTCAAGAAATCTCCAATTTATCCGACAAAGAATTATCGCGGGTGCGTTTACATAAAGTCGGATTTATCCTACAAGCCTCAAACTTAATACCATATCTAACAACGCTTGATCAGTTATTGTTAGTCAAAGACATAGCGGGAAAAGTAAAGGCCGAACACCGTCAAAAGGCAACTTCTTTATTAGAGGATATGGGTTTAGCCAAGCGTTTAAAACATTATCCGAATACCTTATCAGGCGGGGAAAGACAACGAATTGCTATTGCCAGGGCGTTTATGAATGACCCGGAGATCATTTTAGCGGATGAACCCACGGCCAACTTAGATACGAAAAGGGGATATGAAGTCGTTGAATTATTAGCGAATCAGGCGAAAAAATACAACAAGGTAGCAATCCTTGTAACGCACGATGAACGCATGGTTAGTCATTGCAATCGGATAATTCACATAACCGATGGAAAATTAACATAAGCCTAAGGAATGATCTTTGCTACGGTTTGTGTGCATCAATGAAATAGATACTATGAAGGGACTTGAGACCATTAATTCAACCCTACACTGAAGTCCAAGGTATCTACGGGTACTGAAGACAGTCACGCTGATAGAGTCTAGATAGTTTGGTGGCATTTTGTCCCTTTTTTTATTTCCCATTTTTAGTTCAAAACCTATCCCAGGGAACATATTGGGAAATAATTCCTGCCCCCCGGGGGTCTACTTTTATGCGAATATAGGGGGTACGGGTATAGGTATAGGGGTATTTTGCGTAAAAGTGTATTGGATTTGGGGAAAACGGCCCCCTCAAAATATGGAAAGTGATATGTTTTTGAGTGGTGGCAATAAGTTTTGTGTTGATTTTTATTTGAGCACGGATTTCTTCTGGATTTATATATCCGTATTTGTCAGCATAAACGACAGTTAACTCTATCATTCCATCAAGTTCCATATGCTTTAAAGGTCGTATTACAGAGTTGTGTTCCAAACTCGTTATAATTACATGGTCACCTTTTTTCAAATAGCCTTTTATTGCAAGATTTAAAGAATCAGTAGCACTGCATGTGAAAACAATTCTGTAGGGATCTTTGACGTTTATAAGGTTGCTAATTAATTCACGTGTTTCAAGAAATATATCCTTTTTCAACTGCTACACTTCTTCCCGGACTTCCACAATTTTCTCTTATGCATTTTTCTACTGCTAAGCAAACTTCCTCTGGCTTAGGGGATGTTGTAGATGTATTATCTAAGTAAACCATAGTTTATACTCCTATCAAATCAAAAAATACTAAAATAAAATGAATGTTAAGAAACACTAAAGATTAAGATAGCTTTCCCAGATGAAGAAGTCAAGCCCGACTTGATTCTGTGCGACAGACTCGCCGCCGGACCGTGGTCGATTTACATATCTGAGCGAACCACGCCGGGGTAGCTTATGCTCTACGATGCTGTATCTGAGATGAAGAAGGTATTTCGAAGTCGGTGAAAATCTTTGCGGGTGTGCCTGGTAATCGGCGTGTCTAAAGTGACTATGAAAGACTATTCAGGGTCGTATTTCGAGTTTTAGAGAAAGGGATTTAGTAAGAATGAGTTATATAAAGATAACTGAACTAAAGAAGTATCTTGCAAATAACAGCGTTGAGGAGTTAAGAGGAGAGCTTCTAGAACTATTCAAATTGTTTCCAGAAGTCAAAGAATATTTTTCTGTCAAACTAAAGCCTGAGACAGAAAAAGTACTTTTGGAGAAATACAGAAAGATAATAAAGAATGAATTTTTCCCGGATAGAGGATTTGGGAAATTACGATATTCAGTAATGAAAAAAGCGCTTGAAGATTTCCGTAAATTATCCAATAAGCCAGAAAGTATTGCCGAATTAATGATTTCGCATGTTGAGCTTGGGGTCGAGTTTACCAATGATTATGGGGATATAGATGAAAAGTTTTACAACAATATTGCTGGAATGTATGAAAAGTTTTTATCTTTGATTTTCAAGGAGAAGATTGAACAGGTTTTTAAAGATAGAGCAGAGAAAATCATGAAAGATGGAGAAGGTATAGGTTGGGGATTTTCAGACGAATTATGCGACCTATACTATTCATATTTTGAGGAATAGAATATTGACAATTGCAGATGGGACCGGCGTCCTTCACATAACAGTAAGAGGTTTAATGATGTTCAGAGCAAAAGAAATAGCAAGACATGGCAGTCATGGCCTTATCCGAAAAAATATCTTAACCTCAT
>CAYWSF010000140.1:0-5278 GCA_964460725.1 uncultured Desulfosporosinus sp. | reverse complement strand
TTAAAGAATACAAGATTAAATCTCAGTATGAAGATTGTGAGTTTATCTCGATAACTTTTAGTTCGGACCAGGAGCAAGCAGCGGTAGTTTATAATGTGAGTATTTGCCTGATCAGTGCCGAAGGCAAATACTTTAAGAAGCTAAACCGAAAGAGCAATCACAAAAATAGAATTAACAAAGGAAGTCCCTTCAGCATCACTTATACACTTATAGTAAAAAAAGAGAGAGGAAACTGGAAGATCGACAAGTTTAAATCTTTTAAGGAGAATAGTGAGGATTAGTATAATATTAACTTGCTTTCAGACAAATCCCGCCGGTAATTAAATAAGAAAAAAGCTGCTATTCTTGCAGCTTTTTAGGTTACCACCCATATCCTTTATTCGCTCCCAGATAAGGTTTTCCTTCAGAGCGATTGCACACATTCTAGTCAGTCGTCTTGCCGGTAACAGTTTCTCTGCCACAAAATATGCAAGCATTATTATACTTTTTGAGGATAATGCTTTCTTGTTCCAAGTGAATTTCTAGTGCGTCTGTTCCGACAATGCCTAAAGCATTTCTTAGCTGAACCGGTAAAATAATACGACCAAGATCATCTACTCTTGTCACGATTCCAGTTGATTTCATCATCTGCTTTTTAACTCCTCTTAATTACAAATTCGTTATGTTCCGTCGTGATAGCGATTGATATTATTTGGCAAGTATCACCCTTTCTGCAAAGTTTGCTAGCTTTGTTCTAATTATACATAATTTCTATTGCGAGATCTGTTGGAAATGGGAGGCAAATCCTGGGATTAAAGGAATATGATTGTCGGACAAACCAAAATTAATTATTATTCGTTATGAATTACCATTGATATCCATAAAAATCGTGACGAAGATCGAGTCTTTCAGATAATTTTGAGATCGATGCTTGTAGATAACTTTTTTTTCATAAACAGCGAATATGTAAAATAAGAGGGAATTTATTGTATTTCCCTCTCATTTTCAAAATTACCTTATTAATGCTCCATTGATAGAAAAGCTTGGATAAAAAACAGGTGCTTTTTTGTTTGTCTGAATTTGAAGAGTATCAGGTATAATTACATTCTTATCAATAAAAATTTTAATACCCTGGTATTCATACTCATTAAAATTATTTAGTTTTTGTTTTTTTGGATTTAATACCCCTGACCAGAGGAATTTCGAACTACAGCCTCTTCAATTTCGGGTGCTAATTTCCATAATAAAAAAGGCATCTTTGTTTTCTTCAATTATACTTATGCTTTTTTTTATTGCTCTTAAAGTTTCTTCATTAATATCAAACTTCATATTTTGCATTCCTCCCTATAGCCTTATAAACAAGCGAAATACCATACATTATATGGAAAATTAATTGTTCTGTTATTATTAAAGTCACTTCTATATATCTAATGAAATAACTAACCAAATATCCAATGCAATAACTAACCAACAAGTAACTCAGTCAAGCGTAATAACTTTCCTTATCTTAATTTAAACTAAGGACAGGTCAAGTACAGATCGGCTAATGCCAACAGTTAATTGCAGAAAGCTTGTTAATTGAAAAAAAGACTTTTTATTAAGGGAATGAATTCGAGTCCTATATTTGCCGGGGAATTGTTTTTCGTTTATAGTTTATATTGACATTGACATTGACATTGACATTGACATTGACAGGTGAACCTACCCACTTTAATCAAATAAATCATGGAGCGGAAAATGTGGAATTAATTTTAAAGGAGGAATTAATTTTGATTAAAAAAACGAAAAAAGTATCACCATCTATTGATAAATGGCTCAAAGAAGCAAAAGCGGACCCAAAGGTTTTAAACGAAGGGATGTTTCTAGTACATAATGGAGTTGTGCGTCAGACTCCCAAAGCCAAGGTCCGCCAAGGTTTTGATGATGGTTCCTTAGTAAAAGGAATGGAATTTGCTTATGATGCAATGAAAGTTGATGCGGCCATTGCCGAAACTTATAAAATGAATGGCATCTTCCATGTTAAAGTCTGGTTAAATGAAGGCCTGCTTGAAGTCGGTGATGACATAATGTATGTTTTGATAGGCGGTGATATTAGGCCACATGTTATAGATGCACTGCAATTCCTGGTTGGAAAAATAAAAACTGAATGTGTTACGGAAATAGAGAAGAAATTATAATAATGATTTCTTTCTCTTCATAGTGATATTTTCTCAGATATTGCAGTGACAATCAATATAACAGAACAATGCTTGATTGGTGTTAATGCTGCAGATAGTTATTTCGTCAACTTAGAAAATGTGATAAATTTTGAAAGGATTAAGCACCATGCGAAAGCCCAAAAAAATAGTGGACAGTATTTATATGGTTGGCGGTCAGGATTTGACCGACGCGCGAGATTGCTGTGTTTATCTAATCGACGGAGGTAGTGAACTGGCTTTGATTGATGCTGGTGTCGGCTTTTCCGTCCAATCAATTATGGACAATATTAAAAAACTCGGTTTAGAGCAGAAACTATTAAAATACGTGATTGCCACTCACGGGCACATCGACCATACCGGTGGCCTGAGTTATTTTCAATCGTTAGGCGCCAAGGTTGTTGGCCATGCCCTGGAACTGGATGCTATTTCCAAGGGACTGGCTAATTTGACGGCTGAGCATTACTATCGGCTTAAATATAAGCCTGTTGCAGTGGACCTGGTCCTGCAAGGAGACCGGCAGGACATTCAGATTGGGAAGATTATTCTTCATTGTTTGCAAACTCCTGGTCACACTCCCGGCGGCATTAGTATTTATACGGATCTTAATCAGGTTAGAGTTCTTTTTGGGCAGGATATTCATGGTCCGTTCGATACGACTTGGGGCGCGGATTTAGAACAGTGGAAGGTTTCTATGCAGAAGCTGATTGAATTAAAGGCGGACATCCTGTGTGAGGGACACTTCGGAATTTATCGACCGGCGTCCAAAGTACGGCAGTATATTGAGTATTATTTGGAGCAGTACACAAATTAGCAGATTAAACTTATGAACCGGCAATCTATTACTAAACGTTATGATACACTACAAGGAGAAGTGAGCATGAGCAAAAAATATCTGGAATATATGGGATACATTGAACGAATATATCAAACTCTTGATCAGTTGGATAAAACCCCAATTGAACGTGATGTGCCATTAGTATGGGAAAAAATGCATGCTGTTAGTTGTGCTCATATGGGCAGGTTATTGGCATTGCGGAATGGCATGGATCCGGAATTGGCGGCAATAGCTTGTTTGTTACATGATATTGGACGCTGGTATTCCGGGCGTCAGGAAAATCATGCTGCTCAAGGGGAAGTGCCGGTGCGCGGTTTTTTAGAAGAAACTGAATTATCCACTGATGCCAAAGAGCAAATCGTGAAGGCGGTCATAAATCATTCAGATAAGCAGAATATCGGGACAGACTTGGAAGAGATCGTTAAAGATGCTGATATACTTGATTGTTATTGTTACGGATTAGAGTTTACAAGTTCTTTTCATGCTGCCCGACTTGACCGCTTGCTGAAAGATTTATCTGCAAAGCTACAACGGTGAAGTAAAAATTACCGTTTCTTTTTAATTAATGCTTTTTCAATAAAATTTTGGTATAATTACTTCCTAATCGGTAGCGGTACCGACCTAATAAATTTAATATCGCAGGGTTCGTACGGACCGGCATTATGCGGTTTCTTATCCTAGACCAACGCGATGGGATGAGCGTTGTCAATAAAGATATTCTTAGGACGGGGAATCTTGGGACAGGTGTTTTATTTAAGTTGAAACAAATATAGGACTAGCAAGGATTTATTCATTCAATGTCGAATATTTATATAACACTTAAAATGGTGCAGTGGATGAGCCTCATTGTTCGTGGTTGGATTACATATTTAACTAAAACCGAAGGGATGAAGATTATGAATTTTGAACTAACGGAAGAACAATTAATGATGAAGAAATTGGCCAGGGACTTTGCAGAAAAAGAATGCCTTCCTGGCCTGGAAGAGCGGGATGAGAAGGAAGAATTTTCGCGCCAACTTTTTGATCAAATGGGGGAACTAGGCTTTTGCGGGGTGATATTTCCTGAAGAATACGGCGGCATTGGGGTGGATTACATCACTTATGCTCTACTTGTAGAGGAAATATCGCGGGTTGATGCTTCCATGGGGGTAACTTTATCGGCACACCTGTCTATTGGTGCTAACCCCATTCAGATTGCGGGTACCCATGAACAAAAAATCAAGTACCTAAAACCTTTGGCTGAGGGTAAAGCCTTGAGTGCTTTTTGCTTAACCGAGCCAAATGTTGGCAGTGACGCTTCCGAAATACGTACCATGTATGCCGATGGCGGTGATTGCTGGATCTTAAATGGTTCAAAGAGTTTCATAACCAATGCTTATTATGCTGATACTTATGTTGTGTTTGCAACAAAGGACCGCAGCCTTGGGGATAAGGGAATCAGCGCTTTTATTGTAGAAAAAGGCTCGCCGGGCTTTAGTTTTGGCCAAAAATTGAAAAAAATGGGGATTAGATCTTCCGCTACCTACGAACTTGTGTTTGAAGACTGCAAAATTCCAAAAGAGAACTTGTTGGGAAAAGAAGGGGAAGGTTTTAAGCTTGCCATGCAGACTCTTGATGGCGGCCGGATCGGAATTGCTGCCCAGGCTTTGGGAATAGCCCAGGGTGCCTATGAAGCTGCCGTAAAGTACTCCAAAGAGCGCACTCAATTTGGTAAGCCCATTGCCGCTTTCCAAAATACGCAATTCACCTTGGCTGATATGGCTACGCAAATTGAGGCAGCCCGGTTACTGGTCTACCATGCCGCTTACCTTGATGGCACAGGCAAACCTTATACAAAGCAATCTGCGATGGCTAAACTTTTTGCCGCTGAAACCGCAATGTGGGTTACTACTAAGGCCGTGCAAATTTTTGGCGGGTATGGTTATTCGCGGGAGTATCCGGTAGAGCGTATGATGCGGGACGCTAAGATTACGGAGATTTATGAAGGAACCAGTGAAATACAACGGTTAGTAATAGGAAGGCACGTTCTTAACGAGTTTTAGTCGCTATTTAACAATACTTACGAGAAGTCTCCCCTCCTCTACTCTACACCTCAAAAAGGTGTAGGGTTATTTTTTTATAATTCGTTTTTTCGCCATATTTCATTGTCAATTGCGGATATAATTGTAGCTGACACTCCCCCTGCCTTAGGGCAGGAATTCTGATCAATTACTTGACAAAGAAATAAAGGAAAAACTAGCGGTAACTACGAAATTTATAGGGAGTG
>CAYWSF010000139.1:0-5340 GCA_964460725.1 uncultured Desulfosporosinus sp. | reverse complement strand
ATCCAAGCTAAGCCCTTCGCCCGATAAGTCCCGACATACTTGCCAAGGGCATCAATCTCGCGGCGGGATAATCCCGAACACCCTTTGGCACAAATACATTTTACGCTTCCGCCGCTCGCCACCGTATCGGCAAACACTTTAAAACCCATCTTGCCCACAAGATCTCCCACGTCGATTAGTTCCATACCAAAGCGCGTATCCGGCTTATCTGAGCCGTAACGGTCCATGGCCTCTTTATAGGTCAGACGCGGAAAAGGTAAGGTTACCTTTTTGCCGATCGTTTCCGAAAAAACCCGCGCCATTAATTGCTCCATTATCGGTAAGATATCGTCCATTTCCACAAAAGACATCTCTATATCAAGCTGAGTAAATTCCGGCTGACGATCCGCCCTTAAATCTTCATCCCGGAAGCAACGAGCAATCTGAAAATATTTTTCCATCCCGCCGGCCATCAGGAGCTGCTTATATATTTGCGGTGACTGAGGTAAAGCATAAAATTCTCCCGGACGTACACGACTGGGAACCAGATAATCCCGCGCTCCTTCCGGTGAGGACTTAGTTAGGATCGGGGTCTCAATTTCATAGAAGCCCTGACTATCCAGGAAATTACGCATAATAAGGGCGACATGATGCCGGGTTTTAAACACAGCCTGCATCTCAGGACGGCGTAAATCCAGGTAACGATATTTGAGCCGTAAATTTTCATCAACATCGACTTGATCAATAATATAGAAAGGCGGTGTTTGAGATCTACTTAAGATTTCCACAGATTCGGCAAGGACCTCAATCTCTCCCTTTTCCAAGTCCGGATTGATCATATCCTCAGGCCGAGCACTTACCGCACCTGAGATAGAGACTACAAATTCAGAACGAAGGCTTTCCGCAACAGCAAAACCCTCTCCCATTTTTTCCGGGTCAAAGATAACCTGCACTATGGCGGTGCGATCTCTCAGTGTAACAAAGATTAATCCCCCCAGATCCCGGCGGCGCTGAACCCAGCCCAGCAAATGCACTGATTCTCCGGCCATCCCTAACCCCAACTTCTTGATTTCAACCCGTTCTGAAAATATTGTCATGCCTGAACCCCTTTCCGATATAATGTGTTAATTTCCTCAACTGCCCCTGCTATTGGCACCTGTTTTTGTTCTCCTAAAGTTAAATCCCGAAGGAGAAATGCTTTTTGCGCTAATTCTTCTTCCCCGAGAATTAAAGCATACTTAGCACCTTGGCGATTGGCCGCTTTAAGTTGGGCTTTCAAACTACGGTTGAGCAAGTCAATACTCGCCGGTATTCCCAGCTTTCTTAAGGAATTAAGCAGTGAGAATCCCTCAATTTGCGCTCGATCTCCTAAGGCAATTAACATAGCAAACAACTTGGATTTTTCTTCCAGAAGCTTATTTTGAATCTGGAGTGCGGCTAGGACCCGCTCCAACCCCATGGCAAAACCGATGCCTGGCGTTGGCGGGCCGCCGATTTCTTCAACCAGCCCATCATACCGGCCACCCCCACAGATCGCACTTTGCGCTCCGATTTCTTCTACCATAACTTCAAAAGCGGTCTTTGTATAATAATCCAAGCCCCGTACCAAGCGCGGATTAACACTATAAGCCACACCTGCGGCTTCCAACAAGGCCAGAACTCGATCAAAATGGCTGCTGCATTCTTCGCAAAGGGTATCGTGTGTTGTCGGAGCGCCTAAAGTTGCAGCTTGACAGTCAGGACTTTTGCAATCTAAAATCCGTAATGGATTACGCTCAAACCGCTCTTGGCAGTCCGTGCAAAGATTGTCCCGCTGCGACGCTAAAAATTCTTGCAGCTTTACCCGGTGCTTTGCCCGGCAAATTGGACAGCCCACCGAATTAACATGCACTTCCAGCCCAATTAGGCCCAAGCGTTGATATATATTCCACACTAAGCTGATTACTTCTGCATCAACAATTGGTTGTTGGGCACCCAAGGCCTCCACTCCAAATTGATGAAACTGGCGAAAACGTCCGCTTTGTGGTCTTTCATAACGAAACATTGGACCAATGTAGTAAAGCTTGACCGGTTGGGATTGTCCGTAAAGCTTGTTTTCGACATAGGCGCGGCAAACAGAAGCCGTCATTTCCGGACGTAGGGTCATCGAACGATCACCTTTGTCAAGGAAAGTATACATTTCTTTATTAACTATATCTGTTGTTTGCCCCACACCCCTCTGAAAAAGTTCCGTTGCCTCAAATATCGGGGTGCGGATTTCTTCATACCCATATTCACGGCAAACTGAACGGATAACTTCTTCGACATATTGCCACTGTTCAACTGTACCCGGTAAAAAATCCTGGGTCCCTTTGGGACGTTGAATCCCCATATCTATTCCTCCTTGAACTCCGAACTTTCTACGACAAAGAAAAGCCCTCGTGCCTTGCTTAAACCAAGGGACGAGAACTTCTCGTGGTGCCACCCTAATTGACGGATATTCCGCCCACTTTCCAGTCGATAACGAGACCAGCCGCTGTAAAATTACTCCCTTTTGGAGTGTCCTACTGAGTATCCCCCAGGCCGGTTCCAGTCATTCCGGCCCTCCCTGCAGAAAGAATAACTCAGACTTTTCCAAATGGCAAAAATGAATAACTCACATTTCCTATTACTTTATTAGTTAATTTTATTAAAATAATGGGTGTTTGTCAAATAAGTGTTTATCAATCATTTAACATATCTCCAATTTAAATATCTTTTCATAAAAATAGCAGACTATTTTCAGTCTGCTCAGGATTAATTAAATAATTGTGTACATGATCCTCCTAAAGACCGCTGACTCAGGAGTATTTTTATTTATTTGTTTTCCACAAACCATGGATATTGCAGTACTCCCTTACTTCAATTACATCCTCCGGCCTTACAGAAAATTCTGCACTGGTTTTTTGTCCCGGTTCTAACTCTGCCCGTAAAACTTGGTCTTTAGTCAAGACCTCAATGTACTTGATATAATGCTTTTCTTCCATCGGATGTTCAACGCTGCCCACTTTAACAGTAATACCTGTACCTGAAACTTCAATAACCGGCACATGTTTTTCGTTTCCGACATCTTCTGCTTTGGCTTCAAGTTTCTCCATCGGCTGTTTACAGCAAACTAAAGCAGGAGCACCCGAATGAACAACCTCTACTACATTACCGCAAATGCTGCACTTGTACAACTCTCTTAATTTAGTCAACCTAAACCCCTCTCTTTCATAATTAACTTCTAACTTCGCTAAACTGTTCACAATTTAACCGGAATGCTAGTTCCTCATCAGTCGCATAATGATCAAAAAGATATTCTATTACTTGTACCGGTTTTTGATATGTTTTATTCTACCGGTTCAAACTGATCCTTACCAACCCCGCAGACAGGACAAACCCAATCTTCCGGGAGATCTTCAAAAGCCGTGCCAGGAGCAATGTCAGAATCCGGATCTCCAACAGCCGGATCATAGACGCAGCCACATATTGAACACTCATACTTTTTCATTTTGTTGACCTCCTCATTTTTCTTTTTCTCCAAAGTAGGAGCAGGGCAGATGTAGATGAGCATTTAGATATTAATACCAATTAAATAATACCATTCTAAGATAATATCCGTCAATATACCAACTGCTTCATTAAGCGAGTTCATTGTATTATTTATCAATATCTATTTTAGTAGACATCTTGGAATCATTTTGACTTTAGCTGGGAACAATACGTTCAATATAAAAAATATTAATATTAAGGGGATAGATAAAAGATGAACTACATCAAAGGTAATTTAATGAGCAAAGATAGCTTTCTAAAGGATATCCCTTACACTAAAGAACCCTATGAAGGAATTTTGGTCAGTGCAGATGATAAAAACAATCAATATAAGATTGCAGTGCAATTAGGTGAAAATTTAGTGCTGCAAGTGGATCAGGTAAGTGATAGCGAAGTTGAAGAAAGAGTACGTGAATGGATACCGCGTGTCAACCAAATTCAGATGCAATACGGTATTAAAAATGATCTAGAAAACTATTCAGGGGATTAATAGTGATTAGTGATTAGTGATTAACAAAAGCTTGGTGGATTATTCCATTTACACTAGGGTATATTCACACCAACAAGAGTGCCCTCTACGCATAATCACGTGGAGGGCTTTTCTTGCTTTTCTTGCTTCTCTTGCTTCTCTTGCTTCTCTTGCCTCCTTTACCTTCCTTGCTTTCCTTTTCTAACGGATCTGCTTGTCCATCTTTTCGCGGTCGGATAAGGCATTTAGGCCCATACCCGATTAGATCCTCACGATGTGCTAAACGCAAGGCTTCTTCCACTAACGCATAGTTTTTAGGATTCCGATACTGAATTAAGGCCCTTTGCATCTTCTTTTCATGCATGCTGCGCGGGATATAAACCGACTTCATGGTATGGGGGTCTAAGCCGGTGTAATACATACAGGTGGAAAGGGTTCCCGGCGTCGGAATAAAATCCTGCACTTGTTCCGGGTTGACGCCCATATCCCGAACATATTCAGCTAATTCAACTGCATCTTTCAGGGTGCTTCCCGGGTGAGATGACATCAAATAGGGGACGAGATATTGCTTTTTCCCCAGTTCTTTATTAGCCTTAGAGAACTCCCGTACAAATTTTTCATAAACTCCTTTTCTGGGTTTGCCCATAAGACGTAGAACTTCCTCGCTTACATGCTCCGGAGCTACTTTCAATTGGCCGCTAATATGATGCTTGCAAAGCTCATGTATAAACCGAGAATTCCGATCCGCCAATACTGCGTCATAACGGATACCGGAACGAACAAATACCTTCTTTACCTTCGGCAAATTACGCAAACGACGCAAGAGATCCAAATATTCCTGATGATCATTGTCCAATTTGACACACGGCTCAGGAAAAAGACACTGTTTATGTGCACAAGCACCTCTGGTTAATTGCTCTTTACAGGCAGGTCGGCGAAAGTTTGCCGTCGGTCCTCCTACATCATGAATGTACCCCTTAAAACGTTCATTCCCGGTCATCTGCTCCGCTTCCCGAAGAAGCGACTCAATACTTCGGCTTTGAACAATCCGCCCTTGATGAAATGTCAGGGCGCAAAAAGAGCAAGCGCCGAAGCATCCCCTCACGCTGGTAAGGCTAAATTCCACTTCTTGGATAGCCGGGACTCCCCCTTGAACTTCATAGGAAGGATGATACATTCTCATGAAAGGCAGAGCATAAACTGCATCCATTTCTGCTTGTATCAAAGGCAGAGCAGGGCGGTTTTGGAATACGCTTTTCCGCCCATGTGATTGATACATGGCCTTACCGCGAATAGGGTCCTGCTGGTTATATTGCACCCAGAAGGCCTCAGCATATTTT
>CAYWSF010000138.1:0-5351 GCA_964460725.1 uncultured Desulfosporosinus sp. | reverse complement strand
ATTATAAGCTTTTCCATAAGCTGCCAATCCCTGTATCGAGCAGGGGCCTCCCCTCTAATCTACAATGTCAATTGTGAAAGTTCTTTCAAATATAACTATTTAAGCTATTTGCGGTCAGCAGCTATCCTTATATCGCCCACACCGGCACAATCAAATTCTCACTATCGAACGCAGACAATCTGTCGGCGGTACAGCGATAAAGACACTAAGGAAATAGACATCCTACTGGAGGACAGCGGCAAGCTGTACCCCATGGAAATCAAAAAGACCGCGATGCCTCAGAAGCAGCTTACCCGCGTGTTTAGAGTTATTGAGAAAGCAGCGTTGGAGCGTGGAACAGGTGCAGTGTCTCTTTACGATCTCGGACACCACAAAGTTTTCAAGGATCGCACCGCTCATGGCACCGTTCATCAGAGTATTACTGTCGCTCCATTTGGTCAGGTAAGCCACCAGCCCGGTATCATAAAAGTAGAGTTTGGGCTTGGTCACCATCCGCTTGAGCATATTGTTTGAGTACGGATGCAGATAGAAAATAATGCCCAGCCGCTCTAAAATTCCAAGCCAGTTCTTTGCTGAGATCTGGTCAATCCCCGCTGCGTCTGCGATGGTTTTATAGTTACGCATCTGCCCGGCCAGGGCGGCAGCTCCCGTGATAAAGTTCAAAAACTTCAGAGAATCAATGGTGCCGGAAATCTCTTTGACGTCACGGTCGATATAGGTGCTGACATAGCTTGAGTACACAACGCGGTGATCGCTATACTGGCCGCTGACCAGTGCCGGCATCCCGCCATTGAAAAGCCGTTCGTAGATGGCGGGGGTGTCAATGGCTTTGCGTTCCCTGATTCGACGAGAGAGTTTCTCAAAATCCATTCAAATCCATTCAAAGGGTTCGGTTACCGCGCCGCAAATCTCGGCTTGGGACATGGGAGACATATGCAGAAGACTTAAAGTAAAGTTCATAGGCTTAGCCTTCAATAACACGCACTTCGCTCAAAGCAATAAAACATGGTGCATATTCATAGGATTTCAGGCAAGAACAATTTCTTGAATTTTAATCTAATATATGAATCTCTCCAGTAAGATTTCTTCAACATTTCTTCTTCCGTCGATTACTGCAAGCACCCATACTTTATTCTTTTCAGTCTTATAAATTATTCGCCAAGGTGGACTAATTAGTTCTCTGTAAATAATGATATTATAGTATCTCAATTCGGGAACAATTCTTCCTTGTAGAGGCATCTGCCGTAAGTTATCAGCTTTTTGTTTAATGGCAAGATAAACTCGCCTTGCTTGAATGCTATTGTCTAAGGCAATATATTCAATTATTTTTCTTAAATCCCCCTGGGCAGTTTCTGTCCAGAAGACATGATGTTCGCTTATTGTCATAATTTCACATGAACATTGTTGTCTAATTCTCTATCCAAGCTTGAAAAAAAGTCTTCCTGTGATAAAACTTTTCCATTAACGATATCACTTTCCCCTTGGGTCAGCAACTTTAACAACCCAATAGCCTTCTTCATGTTTTCATAGGATTCAGTATCTACTAAAACGGCCCTGGCCTCACCATTTTGCGTCACATAGACCGGTCTGCGGGTCTCATTTACCTGTTCCAAAATCTCAGCGGCATTGGCTTTAATATAAGAGATGGGTCTAATATCTTCTTTGCTATTCATTGCATTGCCCCCCTGTATAAATATAGTACCAAATTAGGTCCGATTGGTCAATTGGGGTCTTTATAAATTTTACGGGCAGCAAGATAAGAATCCTTTTCAGCACCAACTGAAGTACGGGTTCCAGCGGGAATTACTGTTAATACCAAATGCGTGGTTCATGGGGCCGGAGCCGCTGCCCAAGTCGAGCATGGCTGCCAGTGCCCCGGAAATATATGCTTTTGCCCGTTCTACTGATCCATCCAAATCATAGTCCTTTGCCAAATTGGCTGCAATGGCGCTGGATAGTGTACAGCCGGTGCCGTGGGTATTGGGATTATCAATACGCTTGCCGTTAAACCAGCGATAATCACCGTCGCGATATAGCAAATCGTTGGCATCATTGAGTTGATGTCCGCCTTTACACAGCACTGCGCAATGATAAGTTTGGCTGATGTGTTGTGCGGCTTTGACCATCTCCGCCGCCGTTTTTATCTGCATACCTGACAGCACTTCCGCTTCCGGGATGTTGGGAGTCAGGACTGTTGCCAAGGGAAGCAGTTTTTGTTTCAATGTATCAATTGCCTCATCGCTGATCAGTTTTGCACCGCTGGTAGCTACCATTACGGGATCCACCACAATGTTCTTTGCCTGATACCGGGTGAGCTTTTCCGTAATAACCGAGATCAGCTCGGAAGAAGAAACCATGCCGATTTTAATGGCATCAGGGCGGATGTCCGTAAATACGCTGTCTAATTGTTGAGCAAGAAACTCGGGGCTAACCTCAAAAATCCCTTGGACACCGGTAGTATTTTGTGCAGTCAATGCCGTGAGCGCACTCATTGCATAAACACCGTGAGCGGTCATAGTCTTGATGTCGGCCTGAATGCCGGCTCCTCCGCTGGAATCACTGCCGGCAATTGTTAATGCTGTTTTCATAATCAGTTCCATCCTTCCTGAGGCACAAAACGGCATAAAAGAAGCTTCTTACAGTTTCTTTCAACCTATTTCCTCCGTCTTGGAATTTTCGTTATTTTTTGTTTGTGGTTTTCATGAGTCCTCATGCGCTTACCATCTTTTCCGAAAGCATACGCAGGTTCCTGCACTCCACCTCAATGTCTTCTGCTGCAAAAACAGTGGAAACCAATGCCACCCCGGCGACTCCGGTGCCGGAAAGTTCTAAAATGTTCTGCCTGCTAATCCCGCCAATTGCCACCACCGGAATGGAAACCGCTTGGCAGATTTCTTTCACTGTGTCATGGGAAATTGACTGGGCATCCGGTTTTGTAGTGGTAGTAAAAACAGCCCCCACCCCAAGATAGTCGGCACCGGCTTTTTCTGCCTGTATCGCCCGCTCTAGCGTCCGTGCTGAAACACCGATCATCATGTTTTCGCCTACCAAGGCACGAACTTTTTGTGGCGGCAGATCACCTGGTCCCAGATGAACTCCGTCAGCTTGGCATTTAACGGCAATATCTACATTGTCGTTGATGATAAAGGGAACGTCGTACCCTTGGCAGAGTTTTTTCATCGCCATGGCTTCTGCCAGAAATGCACTGTCATCCAGTTGCTTTTCCCGCAGCTGGATACAGGTAGCCCCGCCTTTCAGCGCACTTTCTACTTGTTCCATCAGCGTTTGTTTTCCCACCCACATTCTGTCTGTTATAGCATACAAACGCAGTGTTTTTCTATCGCACTTCACAATTTTGCACCTCTTTCTCTAAACAAAACGGAGCGCCACCTGATTGGTAACTCTCCGCATTAGAGCAAGTATGGCTTACTCCCTACGGCGGCATTATCCGCATCAGGTAAAGGGTCGAAGTTGATTGCTTCCTCTCAGCCTGCTAAAGCAAGCTCCCCTGAAATATTTATATCTTTGTTCGACGGTATCACGCCTGAACAACGAAGTCAATTGTCAATGCAGCTTATTCTGCTATGCATCTTATGCTGCTTATGCTGCTTATGCAGTTGTGCAGTTTGTGCAGTTTGTGCATTTTATTTATAAATTCATTTAAATCGGCCTTGAAACCCATTTGATTACAGGAAATCAAGCCCTCATATAATCTGACATACGGCAGGCGCCTTTAGCACCGCAGGCATAGGTGAGTGCTTCTGTTTCTCCTGTAATGCCACCCAAGGCATAAACCGGTATGGATACCGCGTCACAGACATCTTTGAGAAAGTCCAGACCTTTCGGTGGCAACCCCTTTTTGCTGTCGGTAGCGAATACATGACCTGCCATCAGATAAGTGGCCCCCAAACCCTGTGCTTTCCTCGCTTCGGCAACAGAATGGACCGAAGAACCAATGACAGTAAAGTCATAAAGATTTCCTGCGAACTGTTCTAACAAGGGCAGCGGCAGATGAATAGCAGGACAACCTAATCGCCGTGCTGCTTCCACATAAGTATGCAGTACGCAGGGAATACCGTGCCTCTGACACAAATCCAGCGCTTCTTTTGCAAGTTGCTCGTATTCTAATTCCGGCAAATCTTTTTCACGCAAGACCACCATATCCACTTGGTCAACAATGCGTTCCAGTTGCTCCAGAAATGGCCTGGTGCAGAGATTTCGGTTGGTGACAGCAATTCGTTTAAACGTATACATAATCGTTCATAACCGGTTGTAAGCCATGAGCGCGGATCGCCGCAGCCACTTCCCCCACGTTCCGGTTATCAGCAATTTCAAACTGATCGTCGCCCAGCTCACTTACCTCGCCATGACCGCCAATACCCGTGCTTACTCCGGCAGAAATTTTCGTAGCTGCCAAACCGATGACATGATCCCTGAAGTCAGCGCGCTCTCTGGTGGAAATCGTTATCCCGGCAAAGGGCATAAACAGTCGATAGGCAGTCATCACCTGCAAAAGCTGACGCTCATGGACATCTTGAGGGTTAATTTTATTATTATTGATAATCGGACGCAGTCTCGGGCAGGAAAAAGATATTTCAGCGTGGGGATACTTTCGTTGCAGTAGATAGGCGTGCATTCCCGTAGCAAGCGCATCCTTGCGGAAGTCAGCCAAACCGAGCAAGGCTGCAAAAGCTACGCCGCGCATACCGCCTTTCAACGCTCGTTCCTGAGCATTCAGCCGATAGGGAAATACTCGTTTATGACCAGCCAGATGGAGGGTTGCGTATTTGTCCGAATTATATGTTTCCTGAAATACAGTCACATAGTCCACACCGCAGGAATGCAAATAGGCATATTCATCCGAGTTCATGGGATACACCTCTACGCCCACCAGCTTGAAATATTTGTGGGCCAGCTTACAAGCCTCGCCAATATAAGTAACATCAGACATTTTCCGGCTTTCACCGGTCAGGATCAGGATTTCCTCCAGGCCTGTTTTGGCGATCGCCTCCATTTCGCGCTCCATACCGGGCGTATCCAATTTTGCTCTGCGAATCCGATTGCGGCAGTTAAAACCGCAGTAGATGCAGTAGTTTTCACAGTAATTAGAAATGTAAAGTGGGGTAAAAAGATAAACGCTGTTGCCAAAATGCTTTCTGGTTTCTGCCTGTGCTTTTCGTGCCATTTCTTCCAGAAAAGGCCCTGCCGCAGGAGAAAGCAGTGCAGCGAAGTCCTCCGGCGCCAGCACATCCTTTGACAGGGCACGGATGACGTCCGCGGCAGTGTATTTTGTTTCGTCATAGCTTTCGCGCGCATCCAGAACCTGATCGATGATATTGCCGGGGACAATT
>CAYWSF010000137.1:0-5371 GCA_964460725.1 uncultured Desulfosporosinus sp. | reverse complement strand
AATAAAGGCAATTACGATAATAAGGATAATAAAAGTAATGAAGGCAAACATTTAGAAGTCTTGGAAGTAACTATTCATGAAGGTCGAAATCGTCAAATTCGCCGGATGTTTGCGGCCATCGGATTTCCGGCGGTAAAACTGGAACGAATTAGATTGGGAACGTTGACTCTGGAAAAGTCCCTTCGTTCAGGCACTTACCGAGTGTTGACGAGAGAAGAGGTCAAGGAATTGCGTTCCCAAGTAAAGCTAAGCACTTAAGCGGGACAAGCAGGAAAAAAGACAAACCATGAAGAATATTATGACGAAATCATAAGTATATTGTTTGAATAGAGAAACGGAGAGAGCAATAATGAAGATTCGGATAGGAAATGAGCTGCTTATTGAAAACGTTCGAGTGCGGATCCGTTTGGATTATTGCGGTGAATCACGGGGTGGACGATTCTTCTTTGGCGGCAAAAGTAAAGAAGAAATGGCCGAAAAAATGCGGGAAAAACAGGTGGGCTTATTGCGTAATGTTCCGCTCCAAGGCGTCTTTATTGAAGATGTGGATTTAAGTCTTGACGTCTATGTTGTGAGCGAAGAGGAAGGGAGACGTACCATTGAGGTTGCCTATGCGCCAGTAATCTTAACTCTGCGGGTCGAAAACCTTGACGATTTGCTCCCGCTTTTGCTTAAACCGGAATTTCGCAAAGTTGATATCCTTAGTCCGGAAAATATCTCGTTTCATCGTTTGGACTTGGAGCGATTATTCTACGGTATAAATCAATCATATCAAAAAGAAATAAATCTGCTGGAACAGAAATATGCTCGTTAATTAATAAGATTGTCGGTCTGAGAGAGAAAGGTGGCGTTTAATCATTGGCATGGACCCAGAACTATGCCGCCCTTGGCAATAGTATCGGACTTACAGCATTCGCGGTATCTGTCCCGATCTTTTATCTGTTTTGGGCACTGGCAATTAAACGGATGAAGGGGCATATTGCCGGGAGCACCACGCTATTACTGACAATTATTGTTGTAGTTCTGGTTTACAAAATGCCTTTAGGGCTTGCCTTGTCTGCCGGTGTGCTGGGGATTCTGAACGGCTTATTTCCGATTGCCTGGATTATCGTAACTGCTGTTTTCTTATATAACCTGACAGTGGAAGCCGGGCAATTTGAGATTATAAAAAGTTCGATTGCCTCTTTATCCGGTGATCGTCGTCTCCAAGCACTGCTGATTGCTTTCTCGTTTGGCGCATTTTTAGAGGGGGCTGCCGGATTTGGAACACCGGTGGCCATTACCGGTGCGATTTTAATCGGGCTGGGCTTTGCGCCCCTCTATGCCGCCGGTATTTGCTTGATTGCCAACACTGCGCCGGTGGCTTTTGGTGCAATTGGTGCACCAATTTTTGCGGCCAGTGCAGTGACTGGGGTAAATGCCAACATCATCTCTGCTGCCGTAGGATGTCAGCTTCCTTTGCTGGCTGTCTTTATGCCCTTATACTTGATTATTATCATGGCCGGCTGGAAAGGGGCGCGCGATGTTCTGCCGGCTATCTTAGTTTCCGGAGTTACCTTCTCTTTAGCACAATGGTGGTCTGCTAACTACCTCGGACCGGAACTCCCCGGGATCATTGCCGCCCTGTTTTCGCTCGTTTGCACAGCCCTTTTGCTCAAAGTTTGGCAACCTAAAAACATCTGGCGGTTCCCGCATGAGAAAAGTGAAAAAGCGGAAAGCTATCAAAAATACAGCGGCGGTCAAATCCTCAAGGCATGGTCACCATTTATTGTGCTCACAGTGATAGTGAGTATCTGGGGAACAGTTGCTTTTAAAAATTTCGTTACTGAACAGCTTCAATGGTTCATCAACATTCCGCATTGGCCGGGGTTGGATGGTTTGGTTATGAAAACGATGCCTATTGTTCAGCAACCGACCATTTACGCAGCCGGTTACAAGTGGGATTTCTTCTTAGCGGCAGGGACTGCGATCCTGATCACTGCTGTGATCACGATGTTAATCTTCCGCATCAGACCGGCCAGAGCCGGTAAAGTGGCGGGGGCGACTTTGAAAACACTTATTTACCCCATTGTTACGATTGGTTCGGTGCTTGGTTTTGCCTATGTTGCGAACTATTCCGGACTTTCTTATACGCTTGGCCTTTTGTTTGCTCAAACCGGGTCTGCCTTCCCTTTCTTTTCACCGTTGCTTGGTTGGCTTGGTGTTTTCCTAACGGGTTCGGACACCTCAGCCAATGCCCTGTTTGGACAACTGCAAAATGTTACAGGTCAGCAAGTTGGTGTTAATCCCGTCTTGACCATTGCCGCGAATAGCTCCGGAGGTGTGGTGGGAAAAATGATTTCACCCCAATCCATTGCTGTAGCAGCCGCAGCAACCGGCTTAATTGGCAGGGAGTCCGACCTCTTTCGTTTTACGCTGAAACATTCGGTTTTTCTTTTGCTTCTCATATGTATCCTCACCTATGTTCAAGCGTATCTACTGCCAGGTATGCTCCCGGTAAATATGTAAGAGATGATGCATCCCAAAAACGGCTAAAATTTGGACTTAAGTGGGGGCGGCTGAAATCTGTAAATCAGTTTTCACACAGTCTGTCGTCCCCCTGTTACACAGAAAGGAATAAACTAATGGATGAGTATCAAATTATTGTGGTTGGCGGCGGAGCAGCCGGGATGATGTCCGCTGGGCAAGCCGCGAAAGGCGGCGCAAGGGTGCTGCTGCTTGAAAAGAAGGAACAGGTAGGGCGAAAAATAGCGATTACCGGGAAAGGACGCTGTAACTTAACCAACGTAGGAAACGTTTCAGACTTTATTAGCCACTACCCTGGCAATGGTCGGTTTTTACATGGAATATTAAGGGGTTTTGATAACGTGGCTTTAAGGGCGTTTTTTGCCGGTTATGGGGTAGAGACAAAAGTAGAACGGGGAGGACGCGTTTTTCCTGTCTCCAACGATGCTGAGATAGTCGTTAATGCCCTAAAAACATTTCTAACCGAAACGGGAGTTACCGTACAATCAGGAACAACAGCAGCAGAAATCCTGGTTGAAGATGGGCATGCCGCCGGGGTACAAACAGTCAACCAAAAAAGATATAAAGCACCGGCAGTTATCGTATGTACCGGCGGATCCTCTTACCCTGCTACCGGCTCAAGCGGCGATGGGTTCAGGTTCGCCCGGAAAATAGGGCACAAGGTGATCACACAACGGCCGGCTTTGGTGCCGCTGAAAACCGCCGAAGAGTGGGTGAAGGAACTACAGGGGCTGGCACTGCGTAATGTAGAAGCTGCCTTATGGATAGACGGAAAGAAAAAACAGACAGAATTTGGCGAAATGTTGTTTACGCATTTTGGGGTTTCCGGCCCGATCATCCTGACGCTTAGCCGCCAAGCCGGGGATGCACTGCGGGGAGGGAAACAAGTCGAGCTGCACATTAATTTGAAGCCTGCTCTTTCGTTTGAACAGTTAGATGTGCGAGTGCAGCGTGATTTTCAAAAGTATAGTAATAAACAGTTCAAAAATGCGCTGGATGACCTTTTACCCCAAAGTCTGATACCTGTGATGATCCGCTTGAGCGAGATAAACCCGGAAAGAGTGGTGCATCAAATTAACCGTGAAGAACGGAAACACTTGGTTGGATTATTGCAGAAACTGCCTGTTACAATCACAGAAACCCTTCCTTTGGAGGCAGCGATTGTAACGGCAGGAGGAATCGATGTTAAAGAGATTAATCCTAAAACAATGGCTTCGAAACGAGTGGAAGGGCTTTATTGGGCCGGAGAGGTTGTAGATGTCGATGGCATTACGGGCGGCTATAATCTGCAGGCTGCCTTTGCCATGGGTTATCGGGCCGGTCGTTCCGCATGCGATTTTGTACTTTCGAGGGTCTGATTAGTAACCCTGCTGCATAAACTCTTTGCGAGGTGGTATTCGTGCGTCGAAGAGAGAGTTTATTGGAATGGCTGTGGAACTTAATGCAGCGGGGCGAAAGAAGGCTTATTCGGGTTATGGTTTTAGCGTCGGTAATCCTTGTGTTGATGCAGTTAAGTACTCTTCGGGATCCACTTGATTTTTACATGGAGATAGCAGCAAAGGTTGAAGAACCGCCTTTGGAATTACCGGCACTTGCCGAAAAGCGAGACACCTGGCAGCTGACGTTAAAAGCGACACCGGCTGCAGCCGTTCGTGTGCTGCAAAACGGTAAAGTGATCGCCACTTTGGTAAATGGGGAACAGCAAATAACGGTAGAGCCCGGTCAAATACAGTTGGATGGCAGAGGTTTACCCCAGATCATTCAGGTTCAAGTTATCCGGAAAGATACTCAATTGGTTGAACCCCGTCAGGATCAGGTTGTTGTACTCCAAGGGAATATTCAGAACTTGACAGTCAGACCTTAAACCGGCAAATCGCAGCCGGTAAATCCAAAAGCATTAAATACTCTAATGCTTAAAAGGAAAGCAGGACGTTAGTATCGAAGAGCAATATTTGATATAATAATAAAGGTGAGAAAGATTCAGTGTGCTTATCCCCCACCTATAGGGTTGAGGGTCTTGTCCTGAGATTATGAGAGACCAATCTGTGAGTATTACTTTCATAAATAAGTTCGTCGGTAAGCGTCGGTAAGATCGCAGGAAGAACGTGGAAGGAAGAAACGCAATGGTAGTACAAAGCAAGAAAGTAGCTCTCGCTGCTTTAAAAATGGCCATGACAGAGAATCGGGAAGAAGAGGCAAATTTAAAAGAGTCTTATCAACACATGGGAGTCAAAACAGCTGCTGTTGATTACGGCGGAGAATACATTAGTTCGGTCCGCAAGATAGTTGAACGTGCTATAGTAGCCGCAAAACGTGAGGGAGTAATCCGGGAGACACATGGAGATGAAGGGGCAGTAGCCGGTGCTGCTCGTGAGGCCCTAAGTCAAATTATGAACAAGGCTATGGGTTTGAACATTGGTGGGAAGATAGGAATTGCACGTCAACAAGATCATTTAAGTGTTGCGATTTTCTTTGGAATTGGGCTCTTACACTTGGATGAAGTGGCAGTGGGACTAGGACATCGCGTAGCTCCGAAAGAAGTGGGTGGTTAACATGGTGCGCGGAATTCGCGGTGCGACAACGGTGGAACATAATGATGCGATGGAAATAGGAGAAGCGACCAAGGAGCTTCTAAAAACGATAATTTCGGAAAACGAGCTTCGTCTGGAGGACGTGGTCAGTGCCATATTTACAGTGACGACAGATTTAAATGCGTGTTTTCCAGCGACCAGTGCACGTGAGCTGGGCTGGGAGTTGATACCGCTTATGTGCATGACTGAAATTCCGGTGCCCGACAGTCTCCCGCGCTGCATTCGTGTGCTGATTCACGTAAACACTACCCGTC
>CAYWSF010000136.1:0-5422 GCA_964460725.1 uncultured Desulfosporosinus sp. | reverse complement strand
AGTCATCGATAAAACGCTTTGCTTCCTCCGTAGTCATTTCCCCTTGATATTTTTGAGCATCTGATTCCATATAACAGTGGGCGCATTTTAAGTTACAGGTTTTAGTCGAATTCCAGACGATCACCGGCCCGGAAAGGGTGGTCGTCCCGTTGCGGGCACCGTGCGAATGTATGTTATAACGCAGGGAGTCGCCAAAGTATTCAGTATCAAATAACAGTTTTGTAACGCTAATCATGCTTATTTCCCTCCAGTATGGCTTCGACTAAGCCACTAATGGTATAATGTGCTGCTTGTTTGTAAATCGTTAAGCCAAGTGCCTGTGCGGTTGCACTCGTAATAGGCCCGATCGAATAAAGCAACACATTCTCCAACAAGGAAACATCTCCATCTAAAAGAGTGATAAAGTTTTTCACAGTGGAAGAACTGGTAAAGGTAACCGCATCGATTTCCTTTTTGGCTAGCATACTTAACAATTCTGCGCGGGTGACATCACCAATTACTGTCTTATAAACCGGCACGTCCCACACTTCCACATTATAAGCTTTCAGGGACTCCGGCAAAACGTTCCTTGCTTCTTCGGCTCTGGCCAACAGGATTTTCTGACCGGCTTTTACGCGACCGGCTAATCCTTCAACTATTTTTTCTGCCCGGTATTCTTTCGGCACATAAGCAACACGCAGTCCTCTCTTTTCCAGGGCCGCTTGTGTGGCGGGACCGATGGCTGCAAGTTCAATGCCGGCCAAGTCCCGGATATCCCGCTGCAGTTTTTCCAGTTCAGTAAAAAACACTTCTACGCCATTAACACTGGTAAAGATCAGCCACTGAAAGCTTTGCAGATTATTAATTGCGTGGATTAAAGGTGATTTTTCCGTTGGGGGGGCAATTTCAATGGTTGGAAATTCCCAAGCTTCTCCTCCCAATCCTTCAATCGCCTGAGATAACTCACTTGCCTGATGGCGGGCGCGGGTTACAACAATTCGCTGACCAAATAGCGGTTTCTTTTCAAACCATTGCAGTTTTTCCCGCATCGAGACGACTTCACCGACTATTATAACGGATGGATTGGTAAAACCCTGTTCCTGAACCTCTTGAGCAATCGTAGCCAGCTGCCCCACAAGTGTTCGTTGTTCCGGCCTGGTTCCCCATTGAATAATTGCTACCGGGGTCGTAGGTGTCTTGCCATTTTCCATGAGCTTTTGAGCAATTAAAGGAAGATTCTGCATTCCCATCAGGAAAATCAGGGTGCCGTGCGCTTGGGCAAGATGTTCCCAGTAAATGGTTGATTCATTTTTGCTGGGATCCTCATGTCCCGTAATAACTGCAAACGAGGTTGTAAAATCCCGATGTGTTACCGGAATACCGGCGTATGCCGGGACAGCTATTGCGGAAGTAACTCCCGGCACGACTTCATAAGGAATGCCTGCCGCAAGTAACGCTTCTGCTTCTTCTCCTCCCCGGCCAAAGACAAAAGGATCACCACCTTTTAGGCGGGTCACTATTTTACCCTCCAAGCTTTTAGTGACAAGAAGTTGATTAATTTCTTCCTGTCCCAGGGTGTGGTGATCCGGTGATTTTCCCACATAAATCAGTTCACATTCCGGTCGGGTTAATGTTAAGAGACGTCGTGAAACCAAGCGATCATAGACTAATACATCTGCTTTGGCAATACATTCTGACCCTCTGACGGTTATTAACTTTGGGTCTCCCGGCCCAGCACCTACTAAATATACATATCCCTTAGTCATACCGACCACTCCTCTTCCATCCGTCCTGCCCCTGCGAGACACCTAAGCTCTTATTTCAGCTAATATGTCGTTAGCTCCGAGCTCAACTAGACGATTGGCTGTCTCAATGCCCACCGCTTCAGGATCAGTACCGATGCCTTCCGCTCTAATCAAGCGAACTCCATCTAAGCTTGCTACCATCCCTTGGAGCGTTATTTGTCCCTGGTTCACTTGGGCTAAGGCCCCGATCGGGACTTGACAGCCACCTTCAAGCTTACGCATTAAAGCACGTTCCGCACGTACCGCTTGTTCAGTTTCATGATGATTAAGCGGCGATAATAACTCCTGAATATCCGTGCGTTGTTCAACTATTTCAATGGCAATTGACCCTTGGCCAACCGCCGGAAGCATGATGTTTGCCGGCAGGATTTGAGTGATTCTTTCCCCCCACCCAAGCCGTTTCACACCGGCAGCAGCAAGCACAATGCCATCCATGTGGGATTCCGTTAACTTCTTCCAGCGCGTTTGGAGATTCCCGCGCAAATCTACAAAGGAAAAATCCGGGCGATAGCTCTTAAGTTGGGATTTTCGCCGCAGACTGCTTGTCCCGATAATAGCCCCGGCAGGCAAATTTTCAAGTGATAATCCATCTTTGCTTAGAAAAACATCTCTGGACTCTTCTCTTTCACAAAAGACACTAATCATCAACCCGGTTGGTAATATGGTCGGCAAATCCTTGAGACTATGGACTGCCATATCAAGTTCATTTGATAAAAGTCCCAGTTCCAATTCTTTGGTAAATAACCCCTTGTCACCTATTTTAGAAAGGGCAACCTCCAATAGATGATCTCCTTTGGTTTTCATAGGGACCAACTCAAATTGGCGTTGCGGATAAAGAGCGATCAATTTAGTTCTTACCCACTCGGCTTGCCACATTGCTAATCGGCTGTCTCGAGTCCCGATGCGAATCTTCTTCATGCTGTCCTCCTATGAATCATTTACCCCAGATTCTGCTTGATCATCGGACTTGACCATTTAGCTTCTTCCAGAACTTCCAAATCAAATAGATTTTGTAAAATTTCTGTGTAGAGATGGCCTTGGCTGGTATTGGCATACTCCTTAAGATTTGTAATTGGTATGTGTAAGAGTTTGTTGACAATAGAATTTGCCATAGAACGAATGACTTTTTCCTGTTTTGGGGTTAAACTTCCTAAATGTCTGAGAGTATGCTCAATTTGAGCATCTTTGATTTGTTTCCCTTTTTGTTGTAAAGCCAGAATGGTTGGTACTGCAAACAAAGAATTATGCCATTTAATAAAAGCATGCATTTCTTCTTCAATAATCTTTTCTGCTTTGATTGCCGCTATTTCCCGTTCGCGATGATGGCGGTCAACAACCCCATTTAAGTCATCAATGCCGAAAAGCGTAATAAAAGGTATTTTCCCTACATCCGGGTGAATATCGCGTGGCACTGCAATATCAATTAGAAACATCGGGCGTCCCTGGCGGGCGTTCATAATCTGCTGCATGCGTTCCGGCACTAATATAAAATGTGGCGCAGCTGTTGCAGAAATTACAATATCCATTTTCTCAAGGTACGGCTCTATATCGTCAAATCGTATCGCTTGACCAGAGCATTCCTTTGCCAAGCATACGGCTTTTTCATAGGAACGATTGGACACCAAAACAGTATTTGCTCCTGCGGCAAGTAAGTGTTTGGCAGTGAGGGTGCTCATCTTTCCTGCTCCCAATATTAAAATGCTTTTGTCCTGGAGTTCGCCAAAGTGTTGTTTGGCTAGTTCCACTGCCGTATAACTAATGGAAACTGGGTGCTGATCAATTAAAGTTTCTGCGCGTACGCGTTTTCCTACGGCCAGGGCATTCTGGAACAGTACGTTTATTGCTTTGTTCGTTACCCCTGACTCAATCGACTGCTGATAAGCATCACTAACTTGGCCAAGGATTTCTGTCTCGCCGCGCACCATTGAATCCAACCCGGATACAACGCGATACAAGTGGCGTATTGCATCATATAATGTGTGCGTATAAAGATATTGTTCGAGGATATTTTCCTCCACTCCGTGGCTGACGGCCAAGAATTTTTTAACAGAATTAATTCCCGTTTCTACATTTGTCGTTGTAGCATAGATCTCAGTTCTATTACAGGTACTAAGAATTACCAGCCCTTGCAGTGCAGGATAACTCATTAACTTTCTAAGTATTTCCTGTATTTTTGCGGGCTGAAAGCATATTTTTTCACGAATCTCGATCGGTGCAGTATTATGGTTTAATCCAATAGCGATTGGAAACATTTTTCTAACACACCTTCCGCTTCGGTTAATTCTTGAGTCTTGATCAGTTCTCTTACTTCGCCATCCGTAGCACGCTGCCAAAAGATACTTCTTTTTTCGGGGGGTAAACAACGCTTGGCACGGCTGCGCCAGTTTTTAAGCAGTTTGAGATATTCAGCCATTTCTTGGCCGTACAGAGATTGCAGCTCTGCACGGACTTGCCGTGCTACAATCGGGCTGCTTCCTCCGGTTGATACGGCAATTCTTAAATCTCCTTGTTCCATAATTGACGGAACAATAAAACTGCATTTTTCCGGATCATCCACCACATTTACCGGCCGAAAATGAGTTTTAGCGTCATTTGCAACATGAGCATTTACTTCGTCTTTTTCCGTGCAGGAAAACACCAGAACAGCTGCTTTGATATCTCCCGGAGAATAGTTTTTTTGGGACCAAAAGCAAGTTTTGTTGTCAACCAATTCCTCAAGCTCGGGGATGAGCCGAGGAGAGACAATATGAATAGAAGCTCCATATTTCATAAGGGTTTGCACTTTACGCAAAGCTACGCTTCCCCCGCCAACGACCAAAACCTGCTTTGACGTTAAGTCCATAAATATCGGATAATATTGCGGCATTATTTAAAGTCACCTACTCAACTTTATTCCGTTAAAATTTATTTTATGGGACACCATCATTCTTCTGCGAAGAATTAACACTAATTATGATACAAGTAAGTTGATGCTAACGGAGCATGCATTTGGCAGGCGTTTAAGAGGGAATTCATTAGCTTAATCATCTCATAACCTTCTTGCGAAGTAAAGGGAATCCTGTCGAAAAATAACTGGTAACATTTCACCCTAATGGAATTATAAACTTTAATATTTAGTTGCTGTGTAAAGCTTTAAAACTTACGAGTCCTTATGAATTCTGCCAACTGTTCCAAAGCTTTACGGGTTGGAACTTCGGGGAGATTTCGCAGATGACGCTTGGCTTTCGCAACATATAAATCAACTATATACATTGACTTATCGATTGCCCCAGTGTTAACGATTAGTTTAATCGTCTCCGTCACTTCTTCATCCGTCTTATCTGTTTTTTTAAGCAGTATCTTTAATTTAGGTGGGCAAGCGGACGATTTCAAGGCTAAAATCATCGGTAAGGTCATAATTCCTTGGTGTAAGTCTCCGCCAATTGGTTTTCCTAATTCGGAGGACTGAGCTGTTAAATCCAAAATATCATCAACAATTTGAAAAGCCATTCCCAGTGAATGGCCATACGCACCAAGTGCCCAAACTTGACGACTGGGAGCTTCAGAAACCATCGCGCCGAGTCGACAGCAAGCGGAGATTAATAAAGCAGTTTTTCGTTTTATCCGATAATAATACTCTTTTAAATTTTGCTCCACGT
>CAYWSF010000135.1:0-5468 GCA_964460725.1 uncultured Desulfosporosinus sp. | reverse complement strand
AAGGCATTTTATTTCTAAATAAAATGCCTTCCAAAATTGTGCACTTATAAAATACGCTCTTGAACATGAAATATGATTATTAAATAAAGGCAATTATGTTATACAACTATTTATGTTATACAACTATTTATGTGATTGCAATTTTTTTGCCAAAATCCACAGCTGCTTTTTGGGCATCAGCATCCGGATTCCATTGGTTTCTATACCCTTCGGAGATCACTTCAAAACCGGCATTCGCCATCAATTCATTCATTATTTTGACGGATTCTCCGCTCCAACCATAACAACCAAAGGCGGCTGCTTTTTTACCTTTGAATTTTAATCCTTTCATTAAGTGAATAAAGCCGGCCACCGAATGCAAGATGCTGTTCGACATGGTAGGTGACCCGATAACAACTGTTTTGGATTTAAAAACTTCACTAATCACGTCATTATCATCACTCTTAGCCAAGTTGAATATTTTGACAACCACATCAGCATCCGACATGCCAATTCCTTCAGCAATCTTTTCGGCCAACGCCCTAGTTCCATTCCACATGGTGTCGTAAATAATGGTAATTTGATTTTCCTGATAGTCATTTGCCCATTGAGCGTATTTTTCAACAATTTGCATGGGATTATCGCGCCAAATGACTCCGTGACTGGTGGCAATTATCTCAATCGGGAGATTCAATGCAGTAATTTGCTCTAGCTTTTTCCGCAGCATGGGATTAAACGGATTCAAAATATTCGCATAATACTTCAGGGCTTCATAGAGCAGATCGCCTTGATCAACCAGGTCATTAAACAGCTTTTCCGTAGCTAAATGCTGTCCGAAGGCATCGTTACTGAAAAGGATATTATCCTCAGTAAGGTAGGTTGCCATACTGTCCGGCCAATGCAGCATGGTCATTTCAACAAAAACAAGCTCTTTGCCATTTCCAATATTAATTTTATCGCCTGTCTTGACAACTTGAAAATTCCAGTCCTGATGGTATTGTCCTTTTAAGGATTTCACTGCGTTGGCAGTACAATAAATTGGTTTATCCGGGATATGCTTCATCAAAGCAGGAAGCGCGCCGCTATGATCAACTTCGCCATGATTAGCAATGATAAAATCAATTTTTTGCAAATCAATTTCCTTAGCCAGATTTCCAACGAACTCTTCCGCAAAAGGAGCCCAAACCGTATCAATTAGAACAGTTTTTTCTTCTTGAATTAAATAGGAATTATAACTTGATCCTTTGTGAGTGGATAATTCATCGCCGTGAAATTTTCGCAACTCCCAATCAACTTTACCAACCCAATACACATTGTTTTTGACTTGCTTTTTCACTTTAATCCACGCTCCTTTATTTATTTATTTCATCACCTTTTCACAACTATGACTTGCTTATCATCTAAAAACTCGTCCCACTTTTTCGGACCTTAAACGCCCAAAATATACCTTTTATAAAATTACTACCCTACATAGTTAAATTTTATCATATTGCAATCAACTAATCTAATTATACTTTTCTTTTTGCTATTGCTCTGTGATATTGTCACTAAGAATACTTTTATCGCAGACCTTCGCTTGCGGCCAGGGGAACTAATGGCATACCTGCACTTCAACTTGAGCTTAATTAGGTGTGTTGATTTGAACCGGTGGAATTAAATAGAGGTTGCCACTATTTCGATCTAATGCTATATTTGATGTAGCATAAAAAATCTGAAAGGGTGATGGAATTATGCACTACCAAAACAAAGATAAAATTTATGACTACCGTGTTAATTACCTAAACAACAAAATTATCGGTATTGAAATAACGTGCTGCGGCAAGCATATCGGGGAGATTCGCTTTAAAGACAGCGAAAGTAAAAAATGCCCGTTTTGTGGGACGCAGCATGTTTTAAAATTGCAGTACAATCACTTTCATATCCGCCGGTTTCAGCCGGACACAACGGATGCTGTGGCTATACAATCCGAGGAGAATTCCCTTTAACCCTGCGTGTGCGTGTCAGCTAGGAATCACATCATACCATTGTCCATTTACCTGTTTAATAACAAAATCTATAACGAGTTAGTCCGACAAAGATAACCGTTTGAATACAATAAGTACTTGCCTTGTCTACTTTTTAACATTCGCGTATTACTGCCACTGTAAAAACTGCCATAGCCGAAGCAATTTGAGGTCTTTCTGCGGCTATAGCAGTTTTTTTTGGATATTTCCCAAAGTCACATTATCAAAGATTGACATTATGCTAAAGGAATAACAGCAAGCTGACAGCCATTACCATCATGCCGGCAACAAGGCCATAAATACAGAGATGATGTTCGCCATACTCTCTAGATGAAGGAAGCAATTCATCCAGAGAAATAAAGACCATAATACCCGCTACAAGGGCGAAAATGATTCCCATTAAAGTATTATTCATAAATGGCATTAAAATCAGGTAACTTACCAGGGCGCCTAGTGGTTCGGAAAGTTCCGCTAAAAGAGAATAGAAAAACGCTTTCTTTTTGCTTCCGGTGGAATAGTATAGGGGGACTGATATGACTATCCCTTCCGGTATATTATGGATTGCAATTGCAAGATCTGTAAAAATGCCCATACGCAAAAGTTTCTTATTTTTTTGAGCTTCTTCCCGCTTACTCCACTCACATCCACTTTTTCCGTATATTATATAAAATAATATACAAGGAAGCAAAAAACGTCAGACTGCTTCCCTTTCGGGTCATCTGTATAGTATAGCTTTAATCCTAGATAGCCATGGGTGGACTGGGTTCCGATGCAGCCATTGAAGCTGCCGATATCGTAATTATGACCGGCGAACAGACCAATCTATTCCAAGACCTGCAAACTCATCTTATAATCGTAGATCAGCTCATTAAAATCCTCTGATGGGCCATTATTGCTGATCAGCTTTTTGGCCCGTTGCAACAATTTTTTATGTACCTCTTCCCTGGTAATTAGAAATTTGATCATCCGCTTCATGTTTGGGTCACTTGTCAGTTCCAAATGCTGCTGATACAGTAAACTTGCCCGAGTTTCCGCCTGTACATCCACTTGCAGAATGGCACTGGGCTCAACGCTTTGGTCAATATAATTTATCACCCATGGCGCACCCTGAGAATTAATGCATTTAAGCGGCTGTCCGCCTAATTTTGTGATTGCCACGGCAATTATCTCCATGTGTCCTAATTCCTCTGCAGCAAATAAACCCAGTAGTTCTCGAACATAACGATTTGAAATATTGGAACGGTGATTTAAGTATTGAATGGATGATGATAGTTCACTATTTCTTCCCGCATAATGTTCCAGCAACACTTTTGCAAATTTTGGATCTTGGCGTTCAACATGAATAGGATAAAATAATTGCTTTCGAAACATAAACACTTTTTTCCCCCCCATATGACAGATTATCTTACCTATATCATATGGAAAAGAATCGCAACGGGTACAAAGCAAGGCCTTTTTTTCTGCAGACAACATTTTACAGGTATTTATGTGAACATAATGCAAAAACTAAATAAACCGTATCCGGATTAAACTGTATTATAAAGGAGGAGAATTTATATGCGCTTTAAAAGGATTAGCTCCGGACGCTCAAGCATCCTTAAACTCAAGTGGATGGCACTCCTCGCTGTTATTATAACTGGAGTAACAACTGGAGTAGCTATGTTTGCTAAGGTTTGGGAAAGAAGAAGGAGATGGTAAGATAAATAAACCCCGCTTGTTAAGATTTTTAAGAAGCGGGGTTTTGTTAATTCTTCTAAAATATTTTCACGCTTGGGCTGTACTTCTGAATGATTGACGCAATACTAGCTTTAACCTCCGCTGAAATATCTACTTTTTCATACTTTTCCAGTTCGTTCAGCGGTTTGGTAGCATCTATTCCGATTTTGGTTACCTTGGCTATATGCGTATTTATATTACTCAACTTACCCTTTGCGGTACTCTCCTCTATAACCGCCGAAGGATCGATCATCGAACCGATCATATTGGGCTTGATAATCAGATTCTGCGGGCTGCGGATACGACTGATCAGCGCCCAGTTAAGCTCGTTTTGATCGTAAATATTAACATCACTATCAACTACCATTACCATCTTGACAAAGACAGCGTCAAGCAGATGCTCAATTATTTCTTTAGGTTCGTTCTCTGCCTTTTTATCAAGCTGAACAATGCCAAGCTGACCCATCTGTTTGAACTCAATACGCTTAATATTGGGGAATTTTTCGCGCAGAGGCCGCAGATTGTCTACCGCCCACCCTACGTCCATTAAAGTTGATTCTTCTTCTGACCATACACACAACGCCTGGTAAATAGGATCTTTGCGATGCATGATCGCGTTGATCTTAGCCACCGGATTCTGGTAAGTAAAGTAGTAACCGCTCGTCTCGCCAAAGGGGCCCTCGGTATCACGGGCGTTGGGCAGGATACTGCCTTCCAGTACAAACTCGGCTTGGGCAGGAACTTCAATATCCACCGTAGCACATTTAACCAGTTCGATGGGTTCTTGGGCCAGTGCGCCCGCGATATCGAATTTATCCAATCCTGGCGGCGCCCAAATTACAGAAGCAAAGAACGTCAGTGGATCCATACCGATAACCACCGCAATATCCAACGGCTGGTTGCGTTCCTCTGCTTTTTTGAGAAATACCGAAAGTGGCGGGTTAGCCAGAAATATACCCAGAGTATTGCGATCTTTGACCTGTATCCGGTGGATTCCCATACCCCGCACCCCGGTTTCCGGGTCTTTGGCAATGGTTACCGCCGAACTGAAATAGGGGCTTATATCCTTGGAATAATGCGTAAGCACCGGTATGATTTTAGTAATGTCAATATTACTTTTGATAATCACTTCTTTTACCGGGCCGTCTGCCACCACCTTCGGCGGATATACCTGCTGGCGCCGGCGGTAGTATTCATTAACGAGATCATCTTCCTTGACCCCAAAAGCTCTGGCCAATCGTCTCCGGCGTCCCAGGAGGTTACCCACTACCGGTATCTGATAGCCCTTTACATTAGGGAAAAGTACGGCCGGTCCTTCTCCTTTATCCATGTATTTTAGAACTGCATGGATCTCGTGGTGGGGTGAAAGCGCCTCCTCGATTTTTTGCAAATCACCGGTCGCCTCCAGGTAGGTTAGAAAATCCCTCAGGTTTCTAAACATCGATTTCCTCCTTGTCTTTTGTGATTTTCCATCGACTTGCGCCGTTTAAGAAAGGAGCGTAAATAACACAAATTTCATTCTTTGATGGTGCCGCTGGCGACATATAAGGAAAACCTGACTACATATAAGGAAAAAAGGACAGCTGTTTAGGCTGTCCTCTATTTGTTTACTTATACGTTTCGCAGCAATGTCTTTCGGATTTTAAAGTAAAATTTTAGTATAAGATTTAATGTTAGAGCTTACCTTCAGCTTTCAACTTATCGTCGATCATTGTGCGCATCTTCTTCTTATCCGGTTTGCCTACGTTAGTTAACGGCAGGGCGTCAATG
>CAYWSF010000134.1:0-5503 GCA_964460725.1 uncultured Desulfosporosinus sp. | reverse complement strand
GCGTCTTCATAAACTGTATCATGGACGGCTCTAAATACTTAGGCATATGAGCATCAATTCCAACAAAGACATTGTCATGCTTCCAAGCCAGAGCAATCATTTCTTCGATCCATGGCCATCCGGTGTGGGCACCAACTATGTTTAACTCAGGAAAATCTAAGGCAATGTCATCGAGCAGTATCGGCTGTCCCAATGCATTGGGCATTCTTTCAGCTGAGTGACCTACTTGCATCAGTACCGGTATTCCTAACTCCTGGCACTTAGAGTAATATGGATACCAAAGTTTATCGTTAATCGGCAGGCCATACCCGTAGCAGTGTATATATAATCCTTTAAAACCATATTCCACAACTGCTTTAGTCAAATCTTGAATCCCGGCTGGGCCAGTAAAGGGATTAGCACCGGCTATACCGACAAAACGATCCGGATTCACTTTCACGACTTCCGCTACTTCTTCCGTGGAGATATCCCAAATCATTTCGCGGGTAGGATAACGAGCCATTTTCACAGCAGGAATGCACACTTTATCGATCCCAGCGTCATCCATACGCTTAATGAACTCATCTGTAGTCCAACCACCTAAGCCATCTTCCATTCCCCACCATTTAACAATCTTTTGAAATTCCGGGGGAACAACAAACATCTTCCGCAAACCTTCTTTGGTGAATAGATAACAGAGAATATCAATAGCTCCTTGTCCACTCATCTAAAATACCACCTTTCTTCTCTTTAGCTTATTATTAGCTTCTACTTTGCTAAACCTTTTTTTGTCATTCAGTTTTTAGCTTGTAATGAAGTAAAGGGTCACTTACCAATATAATTTGGCTTGCGTTTTTCAAAAAAAGCTTGTCTTGCTTCCTGATGGTCTGCGCTTAGTAAGCACACGTCTTGGGCAAAAGCTTCGTATTCCAGAATAGCCTCGAAATCCTTCTCATATGACTTATGGAGGATACTCTTCATATAAGCCAGCGCCAAAGGCGGCCCTGCGGCTAATTTTTCCGCAAGTTCCATAGCTGTAGACCAAAGTTGCTCGTGAGGAACAACTTTATTAACTGCACCTAGAGAATAAGCTTCATTTGCGTCAATCGGCTCACCCAACATCATTAATTCTTTGGCCTTTTGTATACCGACAATACGAGGCAAAGTATACATGCTGCCAAGATCCGGAACTAAACCGACTTTAACAAATGCTTCACAGAATTTTGCCTTTTCCGAGGCAATAACGAAATCACTGGCTAAAGCTAAGCTCCATCCGGCTCCGAAAGCAGCTCCGTTAACAGCCGCAATAATCGGTTTACTCAGATTACGCATCCGCTTTACCAACAGCTGGACATTATGAAGCCTCTTGTACCCTTTGCCTGGCTCTGCCCCGTCCATCGTACGCAAATCGCCGCCTGCGCAAAAAGCTTTGCCTTCCCCGGTCAGTACTACAACTTTGATTTCCTGGTCCGCTTCGTACTCTTGAAAAACCACTTTCAGTTCCTCACGCATGACCATATCCAAGGCATTCCGTGTTTCCGGCTTATTTAGTTTAATTATACCGACAGACTCTTCTCTCTCCTGAGAGATAGTTTGCCACATAAAATGTACCACTTCCTTTCAACGTGACCATACGTACTATTTCCCTGAAAACTTAGCGGGACGTTTCTCCAAGTAAGCACCGACACCTTCCTTAAAATCTTCAGTGCCAAACAAGATGGCTTGCCCAAACTGTTCATAAGCCAAACCCGTCGCAAAGTCTGTCCCACTGCCAACATTAATGACGGCCTTGATGATTTTTAAAGCTACCGGGCTTTTATTGGTCATCTTCTTAGCCATTGCCATGGTCGCTTCCATCAAGTTTTCCGGGGGAACGACTTTATTAACCAAACCAAGCCGCTCTGCCTCGAAAGCGTCAATTATATCACCGGTGAAGATCAGTTCCTTAGCCTTTCCTTTGCCTACTAATCTTGACAGCCTCTGGGTTCCTCCTCCACCAGGTAATATCGCAAAGTTAATTTCCGGTTGACCAAACTTAGCCCGTTCACTGGCAACCCGAATATCACAAGCCATAGCCAGTTCACAGCCTCCGCCAAGGGCAAAACCATTGACAGCGGCAATTACCGGTTTCGGCAACCGCTCCAGTTCACTCAGAACCGCCTGAGGCCCACCCTCGAGAATGTCTTGCGGGTCCCTTTTGCTTAGCCAATTAATATCAGCGCCCGCCACAAAGGCCTTCTCCCCAGCCCCCGTAACAATAAGCACTTTAATCTCCGGATCACCCTTCACGATCTGAACAGCCTCAGCCAGTTCGGCCCAACTTTGTTTATCCATGGCATTGTTCAATTTTGGCCGATTTACGGTTAGAATTCCGATATCCCCATTCTTCTCCAGAATTAAGTTCTCCAGCGTCGTTTACCTCCTCTCTGGATTCCCCCATATAATTCTATTTGTTGTATTCAAATACACCCCTACCAGTTTTACGTCCCAGCCGTCCGGCCTTAACATATTTAACCATCAGCGGACAAGGCCGATACTTTTCGCCTAAAGTTTCATGTAAATATTCCATTACTTTGAGCCTGCTGTCCAATCCGACCATATCACCCAGTGCTAAAGGTCCCATCGGGAAATTCAAGCCTAAAACAATTGCTTTATCAATGTCTTCCGGGCTGGCTACACCTTCCTGCATCATGTAAAAACATTCATTGCCTACCATTGCGCTGATCCTGCTTGTGACAAAGCCCGGGAATTCATTAACCTCGATCGTTTCCTTGCCCATTCTCTTGGATACCTCTATCGTAGCTGCCAAAGTTTCATCAGAAGTCTCTAAACCGCGAATTATTTCGACCAACTTCATGATGTGTACAGGATTAAAGAAATGCATCCCGATTACTTGATCAGGCCGGGAAGTTGCACGGGCTATTTCCGTGATACTCTTTGCTGAAGTGTTCGTAGCTAAAATAGCATGTTTCGGACACTCTTTGTCCAGAGCACGGAAGATTTCTAGTTTAATCTCTATATCCTCAGGAGCTACTTCGATCACAAAATCAGCTTTGCTGGCTGCCAATGAGCGATCCTGAGTTTTAATTATCCGTTCCATGGTTTCTTTAGCCGTTTTCTCATCGACTTTACCGATCTTAACTCCCTTTTGCAGGTTACTTTCAATAATGCCATATGCTTGATCTATAGCTTCTGGAAATACATCATAAAGATAAGTGGTATAACCACCCATTGCTGCTACTTGGGCTATACCCCTGCCCATTATCCCTGCACCTAAAACAGAAATCGTCTTAATATCCATTACTTCGGTTTTGAACCTTCCCCCCTTAATTATTAATAATCAGTTATTATTATTCCGTCGCCAGATGTCTGCCAATAACTACGCGCTGGATCTCGCAGGACCCTTCCACGATTTGGGTCATCTTGGCATCCCGCATCATGCGCTCAACTTTGTAGTCGGCGCAATAACCAAATCCGCCCAGTACTTGTACGGCTTCAGTGGTAGTTCTCATTGCCAGATCAGCACAATAGCTCTTAGACATAGAAGCATAGACGCCAGGATTCGGTAAATTTTGATCCTTATACCAACCGGCATAGCGAGCCAATAAACGTGCTGCCTGGATTTCGGTAGCCATATTCACCAACTTGAATTGAATAACCTGCACATCGATCAAGTTTTGGCCAAATACTTTTCGTTCTTTTGCATAATCTTTGGCAATTTCATAGGCTCCTTGAGCTATTCCCAAGGCTAAGGCACCATTTGTTATCCGACCGCCTTCTAAAGCCATCATCAACATTTTGAAGCCTTTATTTTCAACTCCGCCAACCAAATTTGCTGCCGGAACCAGACAATCCTCAAAAACCACCTCACAGATATGGGTACTGCGTACTCCCATGGTCTGCTCAGATTTAGGCACACTCAGACCTGGTGTATCCCTGGGTACGACAAATAAACTAATGCCGCGTGCACCGGCATCCGGATCTGTTTTCGTAGCAACCACAAATACATCAGCTACATTGGCGTTAGTGATAAAACACTTCGTGCCGTTTAATACATAATTATCCCCTTGTTTAACTGCCCTGGTTTTGATGTTAGCTGCATCGGAACCGGCACCGGGCTCGGTTAAGGCAAAAGCCCCCAACAGCTTTCCTGACGTCATGTCTTGTAACCACTGATCCTTTTGTTCTTTAGTACCATTATCATGGATAATCTCTGCAACCATATTATGAATGAATATAAAACCCATCGCACGCTGCACTCTGCCTAATTCCTCGGCAATCAAAACTGCGCTTACGCGATCAATATCTATTCCGCCATACTCTTCTGAAATATACAACCCGGCAAAACCCAACTCTGCCATTTTGGTGAATATCTCGCGCGGAAAATAGGCTTTTTCTTCCCATTCTTCAGCATACGGTGCAATTTCTTTCTCTGCAAAGTTGTGGGCTAAAGTCTGGATCTCTTTTTGCACATCATTTAGTTCAAACAAAATAGTAAACTCCTTCCATATTACGAATCATTATTGATTGGGTTATTTCCGATTGACACTCCCCATGCCCAAAGGCAGGGGATTCTTGGGTGATGAAACCGAAGTCCATTTCTGGTATCGGAGTGTGACCCCAAGTTAAGGGCTGTGCCATCAGCCCGTCCCTGGGCAGAGCATATTAGCTCCCAGAGCTGGCAGACTGTTACCATCTGCCACAGATTCTTTGGTCTGTCGAAGTTGTTTTAACGACTTTAACTTGTCGCCGTCAATTGATAGACTGGATATATTGTAAGATCCGGTAAATATCATGCAGCACATTACTGAAAGAGGAACCGATTTTACTATAATTCAACAGAAGCCTAAGCCTTGGAAATTTAGGCCTGGTAATGAATATCAGTTAATGAAACGACCGGTTTTTTGTGTCCTGCCTCCCCACAGTAAACTATGGTGAGGCAGCCTATTCCAATAATACTTCTTTAATATGCTCAACAATCTGCTCAATATTTACTCGTTTGCATAAATACTTACTCGTGAGCATAAATATTTAATCGTAGTATAAACATTTACTCGTTAGTATAAATATTTACTCGTTAGTATAAATATTAACGCAAGAAACCGCACCGGTACCGCCCAAGTTGTGGGTCAGACCAAGACGAGGACTATTCTTAACTTGCCGCTTGCCTGCTTCCCCGCGTAACTGTTCAAATATCTCTACTGCTTGCGCTACGCCGGTCGCTCCAACCGGATGTCCTTTGGATTTTAAACCGCCGCTGCAATTAACCGGTTTTTCGCCTTCAAGCGTCGGGCCTCCCTCATCGATCCACGGCCCGCCTTTTCCTTTCTCACAAAAACCTAAGTCCTCGTAAGAAATTAACTCTGTACAGGTAAAACAGTCATGCAGTTCAGCCAGGTCAATATCTTTCGGGGTAACTCCTGCCATTTCATACGCTTGGCGCCCTGCGCCGATATTCGCCGGCCATTCGGTATAATTGGGCTTCCAATGACCATTTTGAGCATCTGTGCATAACCCTGATCCA
>CAYWSF010000133.1:2514-5535 GCA_964460725.1 uncultured Desulfosporosinus sp. | reverse complement strand
GAGCTCATTGGACGAGCAGCTTCCAAGGCTTTAAATGTCCCGTTCGGAATTGTTGATCTTTCGCTGGCCCCTACCCCGGCAATCGGCGATAGTGTGGCAGATATCCTTGAAAATATGGGCCTGGAACGATGTGGAACCCATGGAACAACCGCCGCCTTGGCACTGCTTAATGATGCTGTCAAAAAAGGAGGCGCCATGGCTTCTTCACATGTTGGCGGGTTAAGCGGCGCATTTATACCTGTTTCGGAGGATGCAGGAATGGTAAGAGCTGCGGAGGCAGGAGCTTTAACCCTTGATAAATTAGAGGCTATGACTTGTGTCTGTTCGGTTGGTTTAGACATGATTGCGCTGCCTGGGGATGTAAGTTCAGAAACAATTTCAGCGATTATTGCCGATGAGGCTGCGATTGGGATGATCAATAAAAAAACAACGGCCGTGCGCCTTATTCCGGCCATTGGCAAAAAAGCGGGTGACCGCGTAGAATTTGGTGGGTTATTAGGGGGAGCACCGGTGATGGAGATACATCCTTTCTCGTCAGAAACGTTTGTCAAGCGAGGAGGCCGTATCCCGGCGCCAATAATTAGTCTTTCAAATTAATAGTTTGATTGATGAGAAAAGATTGATAAAAGAAAATAAATTGAAGATGTTTTCGTAATGGTGACATAATTATGGCACAATAATACCATAATTATGAAGGGGTCGATGGTTATGCCGCGAATCATACCAATTCGAGATTTGAAAAATACAAGCGAAATCTCCAAAATGTGCTGTGAAGCAACCGAGCCAATATATATTACTAAAAACGGCTATGGTGATATGGTCATTATGAGCGTAAAAATGTACGAGGACAAACTGTATATGCTTGATGGATATAATAAATTGATTGCAGCCGAAGCACAGATAGCGGAAGGAAAAGTATTGGACGGAGACGCCTCTATAAACAGTATACGAGAGAAATACAATGTATAGGCTGGTTGTTTTAGAACTTGCTCACAGAGATTTGGATAGCATCGTCTCGTACATTGCAGATGGCTCATTGAAATCTCAGTCACTCGACAAAGGAAATGCAGATTAGCGGTGATTTTCAACAATTTACATCTATATTAAAGTTCCGGCAACCAGGGAATTGGTTTGTATTTTAGACATTCACCACTAGGCTTAATCTTGGAAAACAGCGGGTTCTGAATGTAGGAATCTGAAATTGAGCATTTGTGGGTTCTTTTAAAGTAACATTTTCGACATAATTCTACTCTGTAATTTAAAATCATAACACGATTCCTCCTTCTACTAAACGGCGATTGTGGCCAGTGTCAAATAATATTCGCAAAAATCATGCGAAAAATCCGAGTGATAAGTGCTTGGTGATGAAGTGAACGGCTTTCAGTGGGAATCTGGGGCACGTGTCGTACGGAAATATTCATAGAGCGTGGCAGCCACGCTTTGGGGCAGTCCGGCTGCTTGCAGGTCTTCGATAGCGGCACGTTGAATTTCATCAAGGGATGAAAAATGCCGTAACAGTAGTTGTTTGCGTTTTGGTCCGATGCCTGGGATACCGTCGAGGGCAGAGAGAGTCATATTTTTGGTTCTTTGTTGGCGATGAAATGTGATTGCAAAGCGATGCACTTCATTCTGGATTCTGCCCAGTAAATGAAACGTCGGATGGTTTTTGGGTAAATCCACCTCATTACCCGATTGATCCAGGAGGACGTGGGTTTGGTGCCGGTCGTTCTTAACTAATCCGGCGAGGGGAATTTTTAAGTTAAGCTCCTGAAGAGCTTTTGCCGCCGCATTGATTTGACCTTTGCCCCCATCGACCAGGATTAGGTTGGGCAAAGGGCTGTTTTCTGCAACCAGCCGGGCATAGCGCCGGTGAACAACTTGCCCCATGGCGGCCGTATCATCGCATGTTTCCATAGGCTGAATCTTATATTTCCTGTATCCTTGACGCTGGGGCTTGCCCTCCATAAATTGCACCATTCCGGCAACATTATGTGTGCCGCCTATATTTGAAATGTCAAATGCTTCAATGTGACCGGGAACCGGGATGCCTAAAAGTTTCCCCAGTGTGGTCAAAGCCAGTTGTGTTTCGGATTGTTGGCTTGCTTCCAGGGAAACTTGGTCGTGGAGGGTGGTCTGCGCATTGGACATGGCCATTTGTACCAGTTCTCGTTTTTTGCTCTTTTGCGGAACAGTAATGGGAAAGAGGCTTGATAGGACCTGGGATTCCAGCGGAGGGATCAAGAGCTCCGGCGGCCAGACGGCACGCTCTATATAGAATTGGGCGACAAAAGAGATGAAAGCTTCTTCCGGTTCTTCATAATAAGGGAAAATAAAACTATCACGTCCCAGCAACTTGCCAAGACGGAAGTAAAAAATCTGAATACACATCTGGTCTGTGGTTGTGGCATATCCGAGCACATCATGGTCAATGAAATCATTGAGCGTGATGTTTTGTTTTTCCCGCAGCAGTTTCAGATATTCGATAACGTCCCGATATTCTCCGGCCCGTTCGTAATGGAGTGCCTCAGACGCCGTTTGCATTTTTTCCTCTAATAGAGTGATGATCTTACTTTGGTCTCCATTGAGAAAAGTGGATACGTCTTTGCTCATTTCTACGTAAGCATCAGGTGAAACGTTAGTGACACAAGGAGCCAGGCATTGATCCAAATGATAATAAAGACAAGGCCGGGTGGGAATTTGACGACATTTGCGAAAGGGGAAAAGCCGGTTAAGTAAACGGGCAGCTTCTTTGGCTGCAGTTGCATTCGGATAAGGACCGTAGTACTTTCCTTTTCCTTTTTTTACTTGCCGCGTGACGAGGATGCGCGGATGGTCTTCTTCAGTAACAATTAAGTAAGGGTAAGTTTTATCATCGCGCAGGAGGATATTGTACTTTGGGGTATGCTTCTTTATTAAATTGCATTCTAAGAGCAGAGACTCAACCTCTGTTTCTGTCACAATATATTCAAAATCGGCGATTTGATTAACCAGCCGCCCTGTTTTACCGCCGTGGGATCCGGA
>CAYWSF010000133.1:0-2414 GCA_964460725.1 uncultured Desulfosporosinus sp. | reverse complement strand
GTATGCCAAGTGCTTGGGGACGACCGCCGCGTAATGAGCTATGGAAGGATTTACAAGCCTTGGCCCTATGGGTTCTTATTATAGGGGTTGTCGGTTTCGTTATATTTCCTAACTTTTTTAAAGATATATACTCACGTTTAGCTGATCCGGTCACGGAAACAAGTACGCTAAATGATGACTATACGCTGAATAATTCTACTAACCCAAATATTTATACGAATGACCAGCAGACATTTCTTGGACAAGATTATTCAAGTGTATCGGGCGCCCTCTATGACGGAAAAAGCGAAGTTTCTTCAGGCTATTGGGTCATCTTTGTTGCCGAAGGAGAGTTTAAACAATTCGCGGTCAGTAGTGAGGGATATGCCTTTCTTCTTCGACTAATTGAAAGTGATCAAAACGTTGCGGGGAAAAGCGTTGTTATCTTGGCAGCTAATGGTCAAATCCAAAAATTTGCTGTCAGTGAAGAAATATATGTGATTATAAATAATATGGCCTTAATTATGAATCGTACAACGTAGTGAAACCCGCATTAGCGGAAGAGGAGTTTAGCCCCTGCGGCAAATAAAACGATGCCAATGAGCTGAGCTGGGTTCCAAGGCAGGCGCTCCACGCCGAACCATCCGAAATGATCAATCAGCACAGCCATACTAACCTGACCGATAATTATTGCGGTGGTTGCATTGCAGACGCCAATTTTTGAAATGCTTACGGCGACGAGTCCAACAATAATGACACTGAGAACACCGCCAAGGTAAGCATACCATGGAACAGAGGACCAGTCGTATTTAAAGAGAGGCACTCGCCAGACAAGTACGGCAAGCAAAGTGACAAGCGTACCGATAATATGAACCAGTAGTGTGGCAGACAGCAACGATGTTTTTTGACTCAATGAGGAATTTAAAGTGCCTTGGACAGCCATCGCTATTCCCGAAATCATGGCTAAAATAAAAGGCAGAGTTAATAATTTTGACATTGGCATTAATAAAGCCCCCTTTGGTTAATTAATATTAGCTTAAATTGAAGTGGTAAGAACAACCATATTCGTTAAAGATCTATCAGTATTCATTAGAAAGGATATGGGGAAAATGAAGTTAAGTAAATAAAAATTTTGTGGAGGTGGCGTTTTGGATATCGACTATAATTTAATACAACGTGCCCAAATGCTGCTAACGCTGGAACATCCTTTAGATTCTATACGTGAAATTTTGTTGGGAGAAGGTTATCCGCAAGATCAAGTCGTAGAATTAATGGATGCAACCGAAGAAGTCTTAAATTATCTTGTTCCGCCACAGTATGATGAACATAAAATTGGAATTGATATTTTACATCCCGGGGAAAACGTTGAGGGACGTAAGCCGACAGTCGATATATTAATCGATAAACGGTCCGGAAAATTAGAGTTAATGACTCCCCACCAACCAGAAACCTGGCGTGTTGCAAATGAAGTTCGAAAGGCGATCAAACGCCAAGGACGATTCAAGAAATATTATCAATAAGTTAATGTGAATAATCAGTAAATAATTAGGGACTTTAAGTGGGCCACACTTACAGTCCTTTTTTATCATTATCTTTTATCTTTTCTGAAAATACGAAAATTATGTTATGAATTATGTTATAATGAAAATTAAATTATTTTATTAAAGATCGCTTAGATTATTCTAAAAAAGTTTAAATAGTTATAATGCTAAATTTTTTACATATAATAAATGGTTGTACCTGTCGATCGAATATAAAAACTATTAAGGCGGCAGGGACGTAGTGTATGAATATTAACTTGATAAAGAGGTGGAGCTAGTGCGTATCGCAGTTCTATCGGATACCCATTTGCGTGCGGGCAAAACCCTCCCCCGTTTTGTTTGTGAACAGTTAACTGAAATTGATCTGATTATTCATGCCGGCGACTTGATACAAAAGGGTTTATTGGAAGAGTTGGCCTATTTTGCGCCGGTTCGGGCAGTAAGAGGAAATTGTGATGACTGGGAGGTTTCGTTTCTGCCGGATCGTGACGTTATTGAATGTGAAACTTTAAAAATAGGGATAATTCATGGAAATACCGGCAAAGGAAAAAGCACGCCAGAACGTGCTTACTTAGCATTTCAAGATGAATTAGTTAATGTAATTGTTTTTGGTCATAGTCATAGCCCTTATCTGGAATGGCATAATGGCATATTGTTGTTTAATCCGGGTTCTCCGACGGATAAAAGGCGCGAGCCCCAATATTCTTTAGGATTATTAGAAATCCAGCAAGGGCAGGTTAAAGCAAAACATCTGTACTTTTGAAAGCCGGTGGGTTTATGAAATATCGCAGGAATAAGGTGAAACGTGAACATGGCATCATTCAGGATGCTTTGTTATGGCTGGAAAATTTAAGCCGTCTGTCGGAAGTAACGGATATAATTCCCGGCGTTATA
>CAYWSF010000132.1:0-5536 GCA_964460725.1 uncultured Desulfosporosinus sp. | reverse complement strand
CCGCGAAAGAAATGCCCTTTCGTAAATCCGTTCGGAAAAAGCGCAGTTAAGTCAGCCATTCCCGCCTCCGGCTGCCAGGCTTTCTTCTTTCCTTCATGCAATTTCTCCCAAGCCTCAACGAATAAACGAACAATATGTTGCACTTGCTCGGGCGTTTGGCGCGTCAATTGCAAACGAATAGTGGAAAAACCCATACGCCGGATTTGAGCAAGTTCTTCATAAAGGTTGAGGACTTTCACATTAAAGAGATGCATGCGGCATTCCTGGTCCGTTTCGATCGGAAAATCATAGCGCATACGATCGCGCAGATAATGTGGTTCTCGAATACAGGTTCCGGCACAATGCCGGCCCTTTTTCCCGCCTAAAGTTGCTCCAACCAGGCAGTATTCACTGATCATCATCTCCTGTTCCCCGAAGGTGAGCAGCTCTACCCCCTGCCGTTGGGCGAAAGGAACGAGTTGTTCGTGGTGTAATTCGGGAGAAAGGGTTACCTTTTGAGCACCGAGGCTCAGAAAGTACGCCAAGCCGGCCTGGTTAAAAACATTTAAGGTATAGTCTATTTCAAAGGGCCAAGCCCCATCGACCGCTCGCATGAGCTCCAGTTCGCCGAAATTGGCTAACATTAGTTTCGGTTTTACTGTCCAACCGGCTGCCTTTTGAAGGTCTGACAAAAGAGCATCACTTTGCGCCTGATTTAAGACACGGGGCAATCGCCAGACACTATCAATTCCAAGCTTACGGCATTTTTCAACACCGATACTAATCTCATCCAGCGAAAACCCCCGCCGGGAACGCCAATGTTCCCCACCAATGAGCAGCCGCTTGGCTCCCGCCTTGATGGCCGCTTGAAGAGATTCTGGGTCACTTACGGCTACGGACACTTGTGGGCTGATACTGCTGATACGGTCGGCATGTATGACACTGTCGGTACGGCTAGTGCTGTCGGTACGGCTAGCACTGCCGGTACTGCTGGTTCCGCCGGCACTACCGGCAACACTTCTTAGGCTGCCCAGTGCTTCAGTTTGCTGCTTTTTCCAGTGCTCGATTCTTTGTTTATACGTCTGCCGATCAACCTGCGGACGGGGCTTGTCCCGGAGTAATTCTTCCACTGCCAGGCGGCGCATTTCGTTGAGATCACTGACCGGCAGCATCATGCCCTCATCAATAGCTATCTCTAATTTATCCAGCCAAAACGGCGTTGTGCCTAAGCGCCCTAACTGTTGGAAAGTGAAATCCAATGTCAGTGGTCTTTTCAAGGCTTTTTGAGCCGGGTTTGCTGAATACACGGTGACTGTGCGCCCGCCCTGCAAGACATCTAAGCGTAATTTTTCGCCGATATGTCCAGACAGACGCATATCCAGTGGACTTTTTCGCTGCTCCCGGCCCTCTTGGTAGCTAATACGAGCCTTATCCATCAACAGCGCATCATTGGTTTTAAAGATGCGATCTCCCGGCTGCGCCTTGCCAAAAAACTCAATCGTTACCGTTTCACCAGGTAATCCTCTTTCTGCTTCATTCTTTCCCTTCCAGATTGCCCCTACCGTGAGTCCTTCCCGTCCCCGACCTGTCCAAAACTCGATCCCATCACCGGGGTGTAAAGGAGCATCCAGCTTGAGAGATAATCGCCCGGAGTCCAAACGTACTACCCGTCCGAGACGAGTCCCGCGGTTGTTGGGGCGACTATAACTCATCATTTCTACGCCGGGGTTTTCCCGAAAATACCCTTTAGTGAAATCCCGGTTGAAAATTTGGAGTAATTCTTGATGTTCCTCCGGGGTTAGCAAGGGGGCGCCGGCATCAGTATCAGTATCGGTGTCTGTATCTGTACTAGTATTGGTATTGGTATTGGTATTGGTATTGGTATTGGTATTAGCATTAGTATTTGGAGCGGTACTTGTGTCAGTAGTTGTGTCAGTAGTATTTATATACGTACCTGTACCGGCCTTCTGCCGCTTTGCTAATCGGTCGATGGCTTGCCGATAGAGCCGAGTTACAGTTGCCACGTACTCCGGGCGCTTCATTCTCCCCTCTATTTTAAGGGAATGAACGCCGATGCGTTTCAACTCGGCCAGTTCTTCAGCCAAGTTTAAATCCCGTGGGCTTAACAAGTGTTCGCCCAGATTTTGTTGAACCAAAAGGTTTTCTTTCTTTTGATTCACAAGTTGATAGGTCATACGGCAAGGCTGTGCACATGTGCCGCGGTTTCCGCTCCGTCCGCCGATAAAGCTCGACATCAGGCATTGTCCGGAATAACAGATGCAAAGTGCACCGTGTACAAAAACCTCCAGATCCAGCGGTGTTTGCGCGGCAATTACTTTTATTTCAGCGGCTGAGGTCTCCCTGGCTAATACCACCCGGGAAAAGCCCATTGTTTCCATATGCTTAACTCCCCAGCTGTTATTTATGGTCATTTGCGTGCTGGCATGGGTTTCCATTTCCGGCAGAATAGTATGAATTAACTGCGCGGCTCCCACGTCTTGCAGGATCAAGGCATCGACACCAATTTCGTGCAAGGCAAAGAGATAATCAAAAAGTTCCGGAAACTCTTGATCTGCGATCAAAATATTTACGGTTACATATATTTTCACTTGGCGTTCATGAGCATAACGAACCGCCTTCTTCAGTTCTTCCAAATCAAAATTTGCAGCACTTGCCCTGGCACTAAAGCTTTTGCCGCCCAGGTAAACTGCATCTGCGCCATTTTCCACCGCTGCTTTGAAAGCCTCAAAACTCCCGGCGGGAGCTAAAAGTTCAAGTGGTCTAAGTTGCTTGGTTTTTAGTTCATCCATTTAATTGTACTCTCCCATTCTGGTCGCCGGAATGATTTAATCAGCATTGTGCAAGGGATCAAATACATTACTTTATTCAAGGGATCTGAGCATTACTCTATTATAATTGTTTACTTTTAATTTGTACATTTAGCGCTTTATTTACCCACCATGCTTATCTTTTTCCATCTCCATACGAAAATACGCAGAGCATATTTTTATCAAATCTCAGCGCAAGACCCCCGTCCTATATAGGTGGGGATAAACGATGGTACTACATAGACCATTGAGATATCACTCCTAAAAACGCCACGATATCAACGATTGTCCTTTGCCGGATCTTTTTTATATATTTTCTATTTGCCAGTCAATGGGAGTTTTTCCGATCGAACGCAAAAAATCGTTAGCTTTAGAAAAGGGTTTACTGCCAAAGAAGCCTCGCGTTGCGGAGAGCGGACTGGGATGAGCCGATTTTATAAGATAGTGCTGCGAATTTGTGATTAGCTTTGTTTTAGCTTGGGCATTGTTTCCCCAGAGGATAAACACCATCGGATCCAGCCGCTCATTCAACAAATTAATCACCTGATCTGTGACTTTTTCCCAGCCCTTGTTCCGATGGGAGTTTGCTTGACCGGCAACCACTGTCAGTGAAGCATTTAATAGAAGCACGCCTTGGTCAGCCCACTTTTTTAAGTAACCATTATTCGGAATATAGCAATTTAAGTCACTCTGCAGCTCCTTAAAAATATTGACTAATGAAGGAGGCGGAGTTACTCCCGGCTGAACAGAAAAACAAAGACCATGTGCTTGATTTGGGCCGTGATAGGGATCTTGACCTAAAATTACTACCTTAATATCTTTATAGGCAGTGTAATGGAGTGCATTGAATATATTGTACATATTGGGGTAAATTGTTTTAGTTCGATATTCAGTAATCAAAAACTGTCTTAGCTGCTGATAATATTCTTTCTGAAATTCATCCTTTAATAAATCCTGCCAATCATTTTTAAATACAATCATCACTACCACCTATTATTTAAGTGTAACAGAGAGACGGTTCTTCTGTTACATTTCTTATTATTGAGACGCGAAGATGTGCAACTTCCGTGCTGCTGCCCGTCGGAGATTATAGTCGCCCAAGTCTCGATGTTTATATAAAAACCACTTTAGCAGCCCTCTCCTAGCAAAAAAGCACCCAGAGAGCTCCAGGTGCTTAAGCGATCTTACTTGTGCTAATCAAGTTGCTAGCATCAACTGTCAACTTGATGCTAGCAACTATCTAGTTGATATTACTCAGTTTTTTCACCGAGCAGCTGCATTAAAGCTTCTTGTTCTTCGCGTAATTTCGAAAGTTCATCTGCAAAATTAAGGGCAGTCAAAATTGCTGTCTGGTAGAGGCCCAAGCGAGGTAACCTTTGGGCGATTAGACGCATTTTCTTATCAACCTCATACGCTAGCCCTTGGATATACTGTGCTGTCCCATCACCGCGCACGACATGCTTTTCACCAAAAATCTCCACGGTGACTTTGACTTGTTCATCTGACACAATTTTCCCTCGCTCTCTCAATATATTATCGCTTATTATCGTTATTACCGCTTATTATTGCTTAATATGTTTTGCCTCTGCATTTTTGCTATGCTAAGTCCTGCAACAAAGAAAACATCCTATTGTGTTACGTACTGTTTTACCCTTTGCTGCACTTGTGAGTGTAACAGGAGACCGTCCCCCTGTTACACAATGTCCTATAATACTATTTTCGCCATTCTGCAGCAAATTCCTGCTGAATTCCTTCCAAAATGCGTGAATTAAGAAGATTTACCTCATCATCGGTTAAGGTCCTTTCCAAGGACTGGTAACGGAGCATAAAGGCCAGGCTTTTGCGATCCTCCGGGATCGGTTTGCCTGTATAAACATCGAATATTTCCACTTGCTGTAATAATTCTCCGCCGAGCTTTCTTATCTTCGACATTACGGCGGCGGCCTGGGTTTCCCGGGCTACCACTACAGCCAAATCCCTTTGGATAGCAGGGAAACGCGGAATCGAGTGCGCACGCACAGTTTGTCGCAGGTGCGCTAACATCGGAGCAAGCTTTAATTCAAATAAAACTACCCGTTCCAGCTCCCACTCTTTTTCCAGGGAGGGATGCAGTTCACCTAAAAACCCCACGTATTGATTTCTTATAAAAATGTCTGCCGAGCGCCCCGGGTGAAGTAAGGACGGATCCTCGGTAAGCCGGAATTCTAATTTAAAACCAAATTCCTGCGCTAAGTTTTCTAAAATACCCTTAAAGTAGTAAAAATCATAGGTAACTAACTGATTAAGCCAATGCCTGCTGCTCTTACCCACTGCCAGTCCGGCCACGTGTAATTCTTCGCGCGGCAGTTTTTCTAAAGCTTGGTCCTCTTTCCAATAAGTATTCCCGATTTCGAAAATACTTACATCCATATTGCGGCGTGCCACATTGCGGGCGGCCACATCAAGGAGTCCAGGCACCAGCGAAGTGCGCATGACACCGAGTTCTTCCCGTAACGGATTAAGCAAGGGAACCGCATGTTCGACACTACCCCACTGCGCATTTGCTTCGGCATGAATGAACGAATAGGTGATCACTTCATCCAGGCCGGATTGGACTAAAGTATTACGCAAGCAGTGGCGAAACTCTTGTTCCGCAGTTCTCTGGCCTTGCGTTTGATCCCCTTGCGGCAGAGTAGTCGGAATCCGCTCATAGCCGATCAGGCGCGCCACTTCTTCCATCATGTCTTCTT
>CAYWSF010000131.1:0-5583 GCA_964460725.1 uncultured Desulfosporosinus sp. | reverse complement strand
GCAATTGCATGATACAAAAACACCGAATGCATCGCTTCCCTGATGGCATTGTTGCCTCTAAAAGAAAAGGATAAATTACTTACCCCGCCGCTGACCTTGGCGTAGGGGAGATTTTCCTTGATCCATTTTACAGTTTCAATAAAATCAACCGCATAATTATTGTGCTCTTCAATCCCCGTGGCAATCGCCAAGATATTCGGGTCAAAAATAATATTTTCCGGAGGGAACTTTACCTTATTCACCAATAAATCATACGCTCTTTTGCATACTGCCACTCTCTTTTCTAAAGTGACGGCTTGGCCTTGTTCATCAAACGCCATCACTACAACGCCGGCGCCCAGCCTCTTAATTAACTTTGCTTGCCGGATAAACTCCTCTTCTCCCACTTTCAGGCTGATGGAATTTACAATCGCTTTACCTTGAATTGCTTTTAAACCTGCTTCTAAAACCTCAAATTTTGATGAATCAATCATCACCGGGACTCTTGAAATCTCCGGTTCGCCGGCAAGAAGCTTAAGAAATGTATTCATTTCACTTAAGGCATCAAGCAGCCCATCATCAAAGTTGATATCAATAATTTGGGCTCCATTTTCCACCTGCTCCTTGGCGATAAATAATGCTTCTTCATATTTTTTCTCGCGAATTAATCTGGCAAACTTTGCTGACCCAGCAACATTTGTTCTTTCGCCAATATTAACAAAATTATTTTCTTTCTTAATCACAATTGCTTCCAGACCACAGTAAACAGTCTCTTTATCTAGCAGCGGAATTTCCCTTGGTTTAATACCCTTAACCGCTTCACTAATTGCTTTAATATGTGCCGGTGTAGAACCACAGCAGGCGCCAACAATATTTAAATGACCATTCTCTGCTAATTCCTTTACCAAAGCGGCCGTTTCTTCCGGGCGTTCCTCATACTCACCCAAAGAATTGGGCAGACCGGCATTTGGATAAAAGGTTACATAACGATCTTGTGTTTTTGAAAGTTTTATAATGAAGGGAATTAAATCCTTAGCTCCAAAAGAACAGTTCAGACCGATACCAATTATTTCATCGCCCTTCATACTATGGGAGAAAGCTTCCAGGGTTTGCCCGGATAAAATTCTGCCACTTTTATCGGCAATAGTACCCGAGATAAATATCGGCAGTGTTATACCCTTTTCCTCAAAAACATTTTCCGCCGCAAATATAGCTGCCCTGGCATTTAGGGAATCAAAAATTGTTTCAATAAATATGAGATCCGCTCCGCCATCTACCAACCCCGCTATTTGCTCCCCATAAGCAAGTACGAGTTCATCAAAGCTGATATTTCTGATTCCTGGGTTCTCGACATCCGGCGAAAGTGAGGCCGTTCTATTGGTCGGTCCAACTGAACCGGCAACAAAACGCGGTTTATGGGGATCTAACTTAGTAAATAGATCTGCCGTTTCTCTTGCTAACTTTGCTCCCTGATAGTTAAGCTCATAAATCCGATCCTCCATACCATAATCCTTTTGCGATATGCTGTTCGAATTAAAAGTATTAGTTTCAATAATATCCGCCCCAGCTTTCAGGTAACTTTCATGAATAGCCTTAATTAATTCCGGACGAGTAATATTTAAAAGGTCATTATTGCCCTTTTGATTTCCATCGCAAGTACAATTTCCTCTAAACTCTTTTTCAGTTAAGCCATATTGCTGAATACAAGTCCCCATGGCACCATCCAGGATAAGAATTCTTTCCTTTAAACAATCCTCGATATTATATCTTAACATTCCTTTTTCTCTCCTTTACAACCTACTACATATACTATAACTGATAAAGGAAATATAGTGTAACTCAAAAAAATTATGGCTTGTTATAGTGTAAAACTATAACAAGCCATTTGCAATCCAGTCCAGGTTTAATTTGCAGAAAACGGTTTATAATATCAATCCAATGAAAAAATTTGCTGCAAAGAAGGCTTCGGCTTTTGTGAAATAAACCATCATTTAAGATTAAACACGGCACTGACTGTTAAAACTATTTGGCCTTCAGCGATTGATTTACCTTTTGTCTTGAAGTAAAAATTTGGCGCAAGAGGGACAATAAAGACAGTTAATGCGAAGAGGATAAGCAGCCCGGTTACAAATAACTGTGCTCCACCGGTTAACATACCGCCGACATAAGAATAGATAATGGTTGCCGGTAACTGTCCAAGACCCGTAGCGATAAAAAATGGCCAAAATTTATTTGTATCATTTGCATTCTCCCAATATTTCAATAATTTTATCTTACGAATAATTCTCTTTTTCGTGTAATTGTTCCAACTAGCCTAATTTAGCGCTGCAATCTCCACCTTTAAAAATACTATCTCCTCATACATACTTTAATTTCTCCTTTGCATATTTTGTATTTAACTAACTTCCTTCAAATTTAATAATTCTTGCTTCGACTTCCCCTTAGTATCTTAAATTCAAGCAATCACTTTTAACGTTAACAAAATCAATCGTATGCAGGGCTCATAACGCATTCATTATATAACATATTTACAAATAATTATACTTTAAAATAGATAACCAAGATATTTAATATAAACCAAAAAAGTATAATCAAAAGTGGTTTTTAAATTATAAAGAACTTTGTCAGATGCCGACACAATGAATATTGTCGGCTTTCGAACTGTTTAGGCTAGCGGAAACAGTAACTAAAAAAGAAATGACTTGTTATAGTGTAAAATTATAACAAGCCATTATACTAAAGTTTTCCCAGTACCATTTTAGTTGCCTCCACGGTAGCCCTAATGAAGTGTTCAAGATATTGATGTTCACTTCAAATCACTAATTCGTAGATTTTATCATATCCCAGATGATGTTCATGAAGCAGCTTTTCAAGTAAAAGTCTGCTTTCAGGATTTTCTCTCCATGCCAAACCACATCCGGCAGCAATTGCCTTTGGTAAAGGAATTATCCGACCGCTTAAACCCAAACCAACATTTTTGGCTGCTGCTTCAAAAGCCAAGGCCTCTGTGGTAGTGCGAAACGTCACCACACATTGTAATTCTTTTGGTCTCATCTGCTTTCCTCTTCTAAAATTCTTAAGGCGCATATTGCCTCGTTTACTTCAGCAACAGTATTAAAATGTGAAAAACTAAACCGCACCATACCCTGGTCCACAGTTCCAAATGTGCTGTGCACTCCAGGAGCACAATGCGCTCCAGATCTGGTGGCAATGCCAAAACGCTGGAAAAGCTCATCTTCGATTTCGCTGGAATCAATATCTCTGATATTCAGTGAAACCACGGGTGTCCTGACCGCAGCCTCAAAATCACCATATAAAGTAACCCCCGTCAAATCCTTGATACCCTCTATAAATAAATTTGCCAGATCGGACGCTTCACGAAATATTCTTGACTGCCCATAGCTCTCCAAATATTCACACGCGGCCAAAAGTCCGGCCAGACCATGGGTATTTAAGGTACCTGCTTCGAGGGTAGCCGGCAAAACTTGCGGCATTGTATGCGAGAAACTCTCCACGCCGGTGCCACCCAATTTAAGAGGTAGTGGTTGTACATCTTCGGCTAAACAGAGTATGCCAATACCCTGCGGTCCAAGCAGGCTTTTATGGCCTGAACAGCAAAGTGCCGATATCCCAATTTGTTGCATATCTATAGGAAGTAAACCGGCAGTCTGAGAAGCATCCAAGATAAATAAAATTCCACGTTTTCTGCACATTTTACCAATTGCCTCAATGTCCAGGACATTTCCTGTGACGTTTGAAGCATGATTTACAACTACAGCCTTGGTTTCTTCACGAATCTCCGCTTCTAAATCAGCTGCCTCCATACAGCCCTTTTTATTGGCTGGGACTACTGTCAGCTGCACGCCACGTTCCTCCATAAAATAAAGCGACCTTAAGACACTATTATGCTCAAAGGCTGTCGTAATACAATGGTCCCCCGGTTTAAGGAGACCTAGAATTACAATATTTAAGCTCTCTGTGGCATTGTAAGTAAACACTACTCGTGATGGATCTCCGACACAAAAGAGACGTGCTATTGCCTCGCGCACACGATAGACCAAACGACTGGCGCCAAGGGAAGCACCATGTGCTCCGCGTCCACTGTTGCCGGTTCCCTGTAAAGCTTGATAAACAGCTTCTGCCACCTCAGGCGGCTTATGATAAGAAGTAGCTGCATGATCCAAGTAAATCATGTTCCAGACCTTTCTTTTTGATTGTTCGATTTTATCCCCTGCTTACGGTTTCACGATCTTTGCTGCCTGCATTTGTTTTTCTACTATTACATACATATTTGTGACGGAGCCAACCCCTAATTTCTCAGTCAGCCCATAATGATTGAGACAGGTTCCACAATTTAAGATCTCTACACCTTGGGATTCTAATAATTTTAAATCAGCTAGTGACTCCGAATCCTCTACCGACAAATTTACACCACTATTATATAGCAGAATTGTTTCCGGCAAATGATCCTGTTCGGTCAAAGCATAAATAAATCCCTTCATGAGAGCACGGCTTAACTGTTCATCCCCTTCTCCCATTTTATTGGAAGAAAGTACCACCACTGTCTTATCCAATCGGATATCTGACATGCATTCTGCTGTTTCTGCTGTTTCACCGCTGGAAGTTCCAGTCACTGTCATCGTGACCTTATAGTCATGCTCATCAATTTTTTCAGCAGCAACCGGAAATTGCTTCTGTTCAGCCATTTTGCTAAGATTCTGTACGGCAATAGAATTATCTACTTCAACCTCCAGGGTATCTCCCTCATGCAGTGTTGCCAATAATTTCATAGCTTCAACCACAGGTATCGGACATGCTTTTCCTCTCGCATCTAATTTTTCTTTCATTTTCCTTCCCCTTTACCTAACATAATACACACATTATACAACTTATTACGCATTTATTATATACCTGGAGAAATAATTTTCAAAGTCTAAGTGTAACTAGTGCAATAAAGGAATTGGTTCTTCTGAAAATGGAAAGAGCACCTGCCTTCGTTAAGCCGATGCTCTGGTTTACTATAGGTTAACGTATACTAATGTACCTTTACTTCCTTAGCACCACAGTTCACCATTAAACTAACTGCTTCATCAGTTTTTTGCTTATCAGTTTTCAAAACTAAAATGGAATTCCCTTCCTTTATTTTAGCTTCGTAATAATCACTTCGTTCCTCTGGAATACCATAGTCAATTAACGCTCCGGCCACACCGCCGGTTACTGCGCCACCTAAAGCAGCAGCTAAAGGTCCCATGGCAACGATTGGTCCCACTCCTGGAATTAATAGAGCTGCAGCGCCTAAAGCCCCCAAAGCACCGGTTCCAAGACCTAATCCTGCTAATCCACCTATAGCTCCACCTGTCATAGTACCATTCCCTATGTTCATTCCATTGTTGTCTTCATTATTTCTAGTTTCTTGTCCAGCATTCTCGTTTCCTAAAAGAGAAATCTCTTTGAATTCCTTGTTTTTTAGTTCATTCGCTGCCTGTCCTGCTTGATTACTGGATTCAAAATAACCTATTATCTTTTTTTGTTCCATTATTTATACCTCCAATCATTTTTCTATTCAATAGCATTTGCGTTCTGGCCCAAAATTATTATTGAATA
>CAYWSF010000130.1:0-5614 GCA_964460725.1 uncultured Desulfosporosinus sp. | reverse complement strand
CCTCCACGGAAACACCCAGATCACGCAAATACTTGAGTCCTTCCTCGCTTCGATCTCCGATAACCTCCAAGACCATCGTTCCTTTTTTTTGCGGGTTAACATCGGCTTTCACTATATTTACTACCAAATCGTAATCTTTAACTAACCGATAAACAATAGGTTTAAATGAGATATCTGTCCCGAAACGCAAAACTATTCTTTTAGGCGACATTTTATCTAAACCTCCTTAATGCTGTGAGCGATAAAACCGTCAGCGGGCGAGGGAAGATTTTTAACCGGTTCTGTCAGTTGGAATTCGCCTTTTTGAATCCACTCCTTCAAGATGGAGGCAATCTCACGCGCCCGAGGCATACTGGACAACGGAGCCGTACGCACCTCCTTGCCGTTCACTGTGATCTGCCCGCTCTTTAGTTCTGCATAACTGACATACCCCAGATTTCCCGGTTTAAACAAAGGATAAGCTGCCCCATAATCAACGATCGGAGCATATAACTCTTCATCCTTCATAGCTGCATAGCGCGCAATTTCTTCATTCAGAATCGGAATTGGAACACCAATTCCTACACTAAGTGTGGCACCATAGCCCAAATAGCTGGTGCCTACCAGCCATCTGGGGCTCATTTGTTTCAAATCTCCGATGACCGCAAGTGTACCCCCTGCTGCGCCGCCTTCCTTGCCCTCAACGCTAATCATCTCCGGGAAATGTTGAGTCCCGTTCCAGGCAACATAGCCAATCCCACCACCGAGAAAGATCTTGGTGCCAACCCCAATCGTGTTAAAATGCGGGTCCTTCAAAAGCGGACTAAGTTGTCCGGAGGTGGAATAATTGGCGTTCTCCAAACAAGGTTTAATCATGCCCATATACGTATAAATAGTTCTATCGGTCAGGTTAACCGCACAGTTGTAATTTTGATAGGCATTGCGCGGATTAAATAAAATAGCCTCATTGATCTCATCCAACGTAATCGTAGTTTCCAGTCTGCGGCGTGGATAACAATCCGTACCATATGCCAGGGCTTTTAATCTGATCGGTTTGCGAGCAACAAGATCTTGGATAACATGGCCCCCGCCGTACCTGAATTCACCAGGATAATTTCTATTCAGCGGGTCATCTTCCGGCATCTCTGTCGCACCAAGATAGGCATCAACAGCAGCTATGCCCGCATAGGCAGGTACGTCGTTCAGCCATACTTTCTGCATTTTCATGCGTGGTGTTGTATGTCCAAGACTTAAAAAAGCGCCCGAGGAACACATTGGTGAAAATGTGCCGGTTGTTACCACGTCGACTTCCTGAGCTGCTTTGGATAGTCCTTTTTCCTCTGCGAGGGCAATGAGTTCTTCCGCAGTCATGACGACTGCTTTACCTGATTTAATTTTAGCATTAATCTCCGCGTACGTCTTTTCAATACTCATAAACATCCTCACCTTCAGGTTATTAACAAATTTGCATATCGTCACCTTCAGTGTGCAATTAGCCGCTCAAAGATGACACATAAAAGACCTCTTCCAAGATAGAAGAGGTATAAATTACATACAACAACCCTCCTCTTATCTGCCAGAAGAATTTCTTCTGCAAGAATTAGCACCATGCTTTGAGTAAGCCAGAAAAATCATAGCGCACAAAGCGGGTTGCCGGGTTTCATCGGGCTCGTCCCTCCACCACTCCGGATAAGAGCATTTCACATTATTCAACTAACTGTTTTTGATTGTAACATTTGTCTTATACCGTGTCAATATGAACTAACTGGATATTCCTGTACGGATATTCCTGTACGGATATTCCTATACATCTCTGTGTGTTGCCGTATATTGTTTATAACTCGCATCACATTTTAGACAGTGTCCTAAATACCATTGACTATATTGCCGGATTTTGCCGGATATACTTGCTCTCCGTCCTGCTGTTTACAGGCCTTATTACAGGCCCTTATTTCAAATTACGATCCTCTTTATTTTGAAGTTGATTAAGCACTCGACAGATACTAGGCGGCAAAGGTACTCCCAGAAGCCCCAAATTTTCCGTAACTGATAACCCTTCTCTAGCAACGTAAAAATAAATAGCCAATGAACGAAGAATTGGCTTCGAGTTGCCTGCCAATTCATCGAGCAGGACCGCTACTACTATAACGGCAAGAATAAGACCCTTCCGGATTCCTCCCCAGAACATTACCTCACTGTCTACTCGTTTTTTTCTAACAGCACCCAGAATACCTGTCAAATAATCAAGGACCATGAGAATAACCAGTATTTTTAAGGGAGTGTCCCACCCTCCGAAAAATGAACACAGGATAATCCCTGCCGAGGCAAAAAAAGCACTAAAACAAAACTCATTTACACTCATATAATGCCATCCTTTCTTGTACATGGACGGAAAATTGCGCAGTTGTTGTTTAACTTGACTTACAATAAGGTATGCATGTATGCACTTTATGGTAACGGAAGTAATAATTTTGATCCTTCTATAAAATATTGGAAGCAGGGGAAGCAAGAGGACGTAAGAAAATAGCCATTTTCAATGATTGTTTGCGCTCAACGGGGCATGGGGGTTTGATAAACAATGGGTTGAGATTATTAAAGCCTCAGCTTAACAAAAAGCCGAGGCTTTAACTGAACCTTAGGGATATCCAGACTAAGAAGGTATATCAGACTCAGGTGGGATATACAGATGTTTCAGACCGTACTTTTAGACGTTAGTTTTAGACGTGCGAAAGTATACTAAAAAATAATATTAAACAAATAATATCCGCCTGCCATTCCAGCCGGAATGGCACATGCTATTATGTATGCGATCATTGTTGGTTTGATTAATTCCTTCCACAAGTCCTTCCACATTAAATATCACCTCAGTTCAAAGTTAGCCTAACCAAAAAGTCATCCTCAAATACTATTTTATAACCGGTGAGGTTCCTTTAAAGTGAGACCTGACCCTGGCCTTGGCCTTTGTTTTGCGACTTACTTTGTAGGAACAATGATAGTGATGGATGCAGAATGTCCACCTAAATTCTCTCCCATGCAATTTTGCGTTACTGATATTCACATATGATAATCCAATATGGAATGCTATGCAATTTTATTATGCCATATGTGCATTAGTAAATTTACAGAAAATTTGTTATTGCACGCTAAAGGAATGTTTCATAAAACTCAAGCAATGCAGAAAGCAGTCTTAAAGGGGCTGCTTTTTCATTGCTTAGATTTCTATTCCGAAAAACCCCAGGGTCCGGGGCAACGCCCCGGCTACCGAATAAAGTTGTTCAGCTCATCCTTCGTTAAGCGCCAATCAGGTAAAAACTTATCCATATGTCCGTAAAATACCGGCGTGTGATTTCTTTCGAGCAAATGGACAAGTTCATGCACAATTATATATTCCAGACAAGCAACCGGCTTTTTTGCAAGCTGCAGATTGATCCATACTCTTTTGTCCTTGGTATTGCAGGTTCCCCAGCGTGTGCGCATATTTTTTACACCGATGGCATTGGCTTTGACCCCGATTACATTTTCCCATTTTTTAAACAAGCCGGGTAACTTCGCTTTGATTTCGGCTCGATACCACTCATTGAGTAATTTTTCACGCTGCTGCGGTGTGCTGTTCTTGCGAACAGTCAACACTAGTTTATTGGATTTTATGGCTATGTTATTAGCTTTAGTTGTATGTTGAATGTCCAGCAGATATTTTCGACCCCAAAGATAATGGCTTTCGCCTGAGACATATTTGCGTTCAGATTGCCTCGGCTGATTCTGGAATTTCTCAATCTGCTTTTTGACCCAGCCAATTTTTTTGCTGGCAAACCGTTTGATTACTTCGTCACTCATATTTTTTGGGGCTGTAATGCGAACGCTTCCATTTGGCGACAAAACGGTAAGATGCATGTTCTTAATATCCTTTTTTATGACTTCTATTTCCACTCCCGAAATTATCATCTGACTCACCAATACTCTCTTTTGACTCATCTATTCTCTTGATTTATCAGTACTCTCTTTTTGAGCCAATCCCATTGTAGCATCTTTCTTATCATTAATTCTAGATCCAATAATAGTTTTAATAAACCTTTATCGGCCGCTTATATGGCAATATTATTACTCGATTCCTACCTTTGTTTTTATAATGATTTTTGCTAAATGGTTAATTACGGTCATCATCAGACGTGATTCTCGTTTATCATGAGTTCCTCCAGGGAACCAAACACCCTGTGCATTATCATCCAAACATTAAATGTAATTCAAAAAAATCAGACCGTAATGCTTCCACCAAGCGACATTAAAGTCTTATCTTTAATTATTGAACATTATCAATAAGTCCAATTTAATAAAACGAATTCCAATGAATGAAATTCATTTACATAGGAAATATTACTCACAATTAATAGATTCTTATAATGGATTACTTTCCCGCGTATTCGCTAATGAATTCTACCCATTCTTTTTAACTCGACCACGAAAAATTTTTCAACATTACCTGGAAAAGAAAATAACCCTGAAAGGATAATTTCTAATGATTCTGCTGTTAGCGTGTGTTTGTGTTCTCGTTTGCTGCAAATGGGGAGACTGTAATAATTGGCGGCTTTATTATCCGACCATGCTCTATTTTATCGCAGGCGACCTTCTCTATCTTTATGTTTCTTCTGCTAAACCACTGTGGCAGTATACCGCAAAATTATTTTCAGGAACCCTGACTACTTTGATAGTTGCGCTGATCATCTACCCTTGCACAGTTCTGCTATTTATTCCCACATTCAATAAATTAAGTTCTTGGTGGAAGAAGATCGGTTACAGTGTAATCTGGGTGGGTATTTATATTGGCTTAGAGTTACTTGCGCTCAAATATAACTATATGCAGCACTTTAATGGCTGGAACTGGGGTTATTCTCTTATCTTTGATTGTCTTATATTCCCTTTGCTTATTATCCATCATAAAAAAGCCCCGGCGGCATGGCTGTTAGCCGGCATTATAGGCGTTGGCATAACCTTTTACTTTAAGCTGCCGGCAGCATACTAGCTACCATATTATCATATACCATCCTTGCTTGCTTATATTAACTCGCAATATAACTACTGTTAACTAACACCATCCCCTTATTCCCCCTTCTCTGACCCTTATGCGCCCGCAATATAACTACTGTTTAACAACCACTGATAATATCATAAAGCTTGGTTAAAATAATTTTGAAAGAACTTAAATCGGAGGTAAATATGGAAACTCAGCAACAGGACTTAAATCCAGTTAAACAGCAACCCATTCCTTATAGCCCTGCCCAAGCTCCCCGTGATGAGAGACTGTCTGCTTTTGGACAAGGCCAGCTCTGGGAAGGGTATATGGCGGATAGTTCTGCCAAATGTATGCTCAAATATTTTGTTGCTTCAGCCCAGGATCCGGAAATTCGATCTGTCTCAGAATATGCTTTACAGTTATCGCTCAATCATCTCAACGCATATACGCAAATGTTAAATTCTGCAGGTTTCCCGATTCCCCATGGTTTCACCGATGCAGATGTTGAGCCAAATGCTAAAAAGTTGTTTTCCGATCAATTTATGCTCGCCTATCTTAGATACATCAACAGGTACGGAGCCATAAAATACTTTAATATGTTAATCGGCTCTAACCGCCCGGATGTGC
>CAYWSF010000129.1:0-5617 GCA_964460725.1 uncultured Desulfosporosinus sp. | reverse complement strand
CCGGCTGCCTGGCAATGTAATATTATTTTCTTTCACGCTTCTATTCATGCCATTCATGCCATTCATGCCCATGCCATCAGCTAAACAATGATTCAGATTTACCGAAAATCCAGTGTACGTATTTCTGCAAGTACATTTTTAAATATTGGCTCTTGACAACAATGAAAAAATTACATTTTAAGAATCTAGTAACTTCTCATAAATGGCATTAAATATAACATTACATTTACTTAATACCTCTCTTGGTGCCTTTTCTATAAATTCATATCCCCTTTCACTTAGATCCACAGCTTTTATCTGATCCATTAAGATGTCACCTTTTGTACTAATATCATACTTATCTAAATTTACTCTAATAAAAAAGGTGCTGATTGAATTTGTGATTGGGACAACTGTCACTATTCCATTTAACTCTTTTTGAGTCATCGGATCAGATAATACGAGTCCTGGTCTATAACCTTTTTGTTCATGTCCTTTAGATGAAGAAAAATTAATTTTAATTATGTCTCCAAATTCCAGATTATTAAATTTATTTTTATCCAATTTTGTCATAACCATTACCACACTTCATTTCCAATCGGATTATCCCAGTTTATGTCTTCTTTTGGATTAATTTTTTCACCTTCAGAACTTTCTGCTAAAAGTTCAAACTTTGTTTTTTTTTGTTCCTTTTTTAAAATGAGTTCATCTCCATTAACTTCCATTTTAAATCTGACACTTTCAAAGTTATTACTATCAATGTTTAGTTTTTCTAATATAGTCTTGGGGATACGAATAGCAGCACTATTTCCCCATTTAGCTAAATTAGTATTCACGCTATCACCCCTTAAAAATTACATTAATATCCTCACAATAAGTATATACACGTATATACTTATTGTCAATTAATTAAAGGGGTCGCCACCGACCCGGCCCCTGCAATATGTCAGTCAAATCCTGTCACTTCTCTTTTGGTTGATAATCTTTAAAACAGTGGCTTCCAGACCGCTTGTATCTCGCTTCAGATATGCAGCCGGTATCCTGTAACTATGTATCCTGTCCCGATTCTTCTTCAAATAGGAGTGAATAATTTGCGCTTCATCGATATCATGCCGTGCCAAGCCGGCTTTGCCTCTATTCTCTATTCCAAATTTATCCCTGATAATTTGAACCAATTCTTGCTTTAATTCCGAACTATCCGCCGTTACTATATTAAACGCTTTTCGATAAATAACCTTATTCCCTTTGATCAAAAATAATTTAACAAGTTCAGTGTCAATAACTTCAACAGCCGCAACATTCCGATTTTTACCTGAAGACTGAATTAAGTGTTGCTTTCCAATCACATGCCGAAGTCCCGCCAAATATGAACGATATTTGGCTGCTTTTTCAAACTCCAGATTTTCAATAGCCGAATTCATCCTTTTGGTAAGCTCCTGAACAGCGGCTCTGTCATTACCGTTCAGAATCTGCCGGATCTCTTCAATATAAACCAGGTATTCAGCAGAGCTTACCCGCCCGGTACAAACACCCAGACAACTTCCTAACTGTAAGAAAAGACAGCCATTCGTCCTCTCCACCAGTCCCGCAACAGGACATTTGCGTATCGGATAGAAATCTTTAAAATATTGCACAGCTGTTTCAACCTGCTTAATACTGGTAAAAGGGCCAAAAAATAAAGCGCCATCAGCCACTTTTTCATTAACAATTGTAACCCTGGGGTAGGGTTCAGCCGTTATCTTAAGATAACTATACTTTTTATCATTCTTCATCTGCCTGTTATACCAAGGTTTTAGTTGCTTGATCAGGCGACACTCTTCAAGCAAAGCATCCAATTCCGTATCGGTAACTATATATTTCAAGGAATGGATATGGCGAATCATTTCGACGACCTTTGGATTCCTGTCCTTATGATTGGCAAAATATTGGGATACTCTGTTTCTGAGATTTTTTGCCTTCCCGACATAGATGGTATTCCCAAGTGAATCGAGCATCATATAGACGCCGGGTTTCCTTGGTATTTGCATATCTTCGTAATTAAAAGCCATTTGCTGCTCCATACCCTTAGTAATTGTTCTAATTAGGATTATAGCATACGTTCAGAGCGGTAAGGTATTTACGGCACAGCTCATTGTTCCCTCAAAGATGGAATCCATACAGCTGTTGCAATACAAGCATGAACCGCTTTCCACACCCTTCTCCATTTTATGGGGCAATTCCGGATCAGCTATCAAACCTCGTCCCATGGCCACAAAATCGGCCTTTCCTGCTGTCAGAATTTCTTCAGCAACGATAAAAGACCCGATTTTTCCGACGGTAATAACCGGGATCTGCACAGATTGCTTAACTTCAACTAGATGCCGGATCTGTTACGGCGGTGACTTTGACTTATCTTTCACGCTAACCCCCTCTAGTCGATTGCGCCTGTTTACGATTCGCTTAAAATACTTATTTGATTATTTATTGAGTCCAATAGGCATTTAGCCATGAATTCTATTAACGGAGTCTGGTTCTTCAGAGTGCTTTTTTGAAGTGCCAAATAGTAATCTGCTTTTATTGCAGGATTAATTATAATCGGTGGATATCCGCTTAAACCCAAAATATAATTGACTATTACACGTGAGGTCCTACCGTTACCATCATAAAATGGATGTATGCAAAGGAAACGATACTTGAAAATTGCTGCTATCTCTACTACGTTGACTTTTTCCTTATTGCTATTATACCAATCCAGTAAAGAATGCATTTCTTTTTGAACGGCATTTGGTGGCGTGGTCTCTATATTTCCGATCCTATTTCCCCTTTTCTTGTATTCGCCCTCAATTTCATCCCCTAGTAAGCCATTTGATATTCTTTTATGAATCTCTTTTATTGCGCCTTCCGTAAGCGGTTTTTTCTCTTGAACGCCTTTGATTGCAAATGTCACGGCATTCATTAGGTTTTTCGCTTCCAAGTGCTCTGAGAATGTTTTGCCGGCTACTACTAAGTCTTTCTCAATTATCATTATCGTTTCATCTAACGTTAACGTGTTTCCTTCAATACTGTTTGAAGAATATACCTCAATGGCGTTCAGATGCGCAGTATACCTTACTTTTTCCAAGTCTGTCATTGGCTTTAAGGCATTTAATATAGCCAGTCTGCTTATTATGTGCCCTAAAGTAGCTCTATAACTCATAAAACCCGACCTCCCCTACATTTACACTACAAGCCTATTATACCACCTTAAAAATAGGCCTGTGAATTCCTGGAGATTGAAGATATCGCACGCTTTTCTATAAACTCCCTGCCGTGCTGAGTCCAGATATTCGTAGATTATTTTCCCTTTAAGGTTTTGATGTAACCTTTTGATGAACGAGTAATCACTTCCAATTTGAGTATAAGGCTTTTCCTTTTTTGTAACTTTTCACTTGAGCAAGCACACTCGTTATTCCCTGTCCATAAGATTTAATTTCGGCAAAGATGTATGGAATTCTATTTCCATTTTTCATAACCAAGACCGCTGCATGGGCTGGCAAATCTCACGCCCATTTCAAACGCTTTTTGACAATCTTTTGGGAATTCTTCATTTCGTCTCTTTGCTTTCTCTTCCGGATTAAACACCGGTGCAACGTATTTTGAATAATCGTCAAACTGATATGTATCAGTAATAAACAATGATTCAGATTTACCAAAAATCCTTTTCATACACACTTCCGAAACTTTGAGAGTCCGCTCAAATTTCATTAGTTTCAGCTGACTCTCTGTTACACCCATCGTGTAAATCAAACCTGTCGGTATCTTCCTGGTGAAAAGAGTGGATTCGTTCTCATCATACACAAAGTACTGAAACATCAATCTTTCCATGAATGATTTCATCGCACCTGTAGCCATTCCAAAATAGATCGGAGACCCGAGTATTAAGGCATCAGCCTCCTCGATCTTATTGAGAATTGGCGACAATTCGTCGCTTAAAGCACACTTGCCATAACTTTCGCCATCTTTCAATTTGCAGGCAAAACAGCTTATGCAGCCCTGATAATTGTAATCATAAAGATGAATGAGTTCTGTCTCCGCCCCCTTTGAAGCTGCGCCCTCCAGTGCTTTATTCAGTAAAATCGCCGTGTTCCATTCTTTCCTCGGACTTCCGTTAATGGCTATTACTTTCAATGAAATTACCTCCTTCATTCGCAAGATTTACTGATGAAACTGTCTCATATGTTCGATTCGACATTTGACTCGTCTCTAAGTTTCCCTTTCAAAATATAGTTCTGGTAAAACAATTCGAATCTCGTGTTCTGAATTTTCTTTCTGCCAGTATACTATAAATCTGATTCTTGCTGTCTTAGGTACATATTTTTTCTCTTTAAAATCGTTAACTTTTTTAATGAACTTTTTCGAGAATCTTAATACCGGTTGTCTTTTCAAATTGCGGCAGCCATTTCCGTCAAAAGTTATGACATCTCCACTATTTAGTTGGGAAATCGAATTCTTACAAGATAGAAAATAGTCCAGCCATACATCCTTAAAAGTTAATTGCATAGCTAATTGAGAAGGTGGCAAGTAAACCTGAGAATCATTAATAATTTTAAGATCCTCTGTTTTAATGAAATCGAGATAATCGCCATTATAGTGGATAGTGAGGCTGCGTTTTGCCCTTGTCATGGCAACATACAACAGTCGTTTGTCTTCGTCCGTTCTGAGGTTAAACTGATCAAGCATTAGAAAAATATTGTCAAACTCTCGTCCTTTCGCCTTGTGAATCGTTGAAACAAATATTGTTTCGCTGTTTCCGCCCAGGAAATCTTCCAGCTTTGATTCGCGGATAAAGATATCCAGATCCGATTTGTATTTGATCTTTGGATTTATTGCTTCAAAATCTTTGATGATGTTGATACATATCTCAAAATTTAAGCTGCTGCCAAACCTTTCGCTCAATTTCCGTTTGGCCTGTGTCCAAATATCATCGCTAATCGTATAAATATCCTCAGCTAAGTTGAGCTGACTTAGAAAAAATCGAACTTCCAGAAGGTTATACAAACTAAATCCATCATTTGACTGAATAAGCTTTGCTTGCAATCCATTTTTCACGAGCAATCCGGTAATCTGTAAGGCTTCTTCATTCGTTTTGACCAAAACACAGGTAGTTCCCGCCAGCCCTTCGGAAAGGATATCATTTATTAAAGGCATAATAAGATTACTGCTTTTATATCGCACGACTTTGATTCGCCCATTGTCCGCTTGCACAGCTTCAATCGGCGTATTCTTCAAGCGCTGTGGAATTCTTTTTAAGAACTGATTTGTAAAATCAACAAGGTTACTTTTACTTCTATAGTTTTCCAGTAGTTCATGCTTTTTTGCGTTTTGTTCACTAATCAGTTTCTTCATATATTCTGAGCTAGCACCTCTGAACTCATAAATATTTTGGTCATCATCGCCGACAGCAATGACTCGCATTTCTTCATTCTGTTCCATCAAAGCGCTGATCAAGGCAAACTCATTCGCATCCATGTCCTGGGCTTCATCAATAACCAAAACTGTTTTTGTGATTCTTCCTGCTTCGACTTCTCCGTTCTTAATTCTTCTAATTGCCTCTTTAATGATGTCACCTGATTTTTCAATGGTTCCCACTCTGCCCAATAAGTCAAAGCAATAGGAATGA
>CAYWSF010000128.1:0-5618 GCA_964460725.1 uncultured Desulfosporosinus sp. | reverse complement strand
GTCGTGCTTGCTCCAGTTCCGCCTCAATCCGCTTGCGGTTCGTTATATCGCGGAAGTATACCGATATACCGTTTTGGCTTGGATATACGTCGACCTCCATCCATATTTCGGTATAAGCTGATTTGGTGGTAAAGTGCGCCGGTTCCTTGTTCTCCATGACACTTTGGTATTGTGCATACATAGGGGTGCCGACAATGTTGGGAAACACTTCACGGATATCCCTTCCCAGGAGATCCTCGATCTTACAGTTCCAAAGCGGCTCAATATTCAGGCTGACATAAGTAAACTTATATTCATAATCCAGGTCGTAAAAAGCGTCCGCTATACCCTCCAGGTCGTTGTCGTTTACCCGCTGTTTAGCTTCTTCAATCTTTCGTGTGCGTTCGTATATTAGTTCTTCAAGCTGCAGGCTGCTGTTAAGCAAAAATTCCTCGACCCGCTTGCGTTCAGTGATATCATGGCTAACTACGGTTGCACCCACCGGCCGGCCGTTTTTGTCAGCCGCAAATGATACATCCAGGTTGGCCCAGAGTTCGCTGCCGTCCTTGGTCCTAATCAGATAGTCGACGCTCCGTACAGGTTCTTCTCCATTCAACCATTGTTCGATCCTGGTCTGAAAAAACCCTTGGCCCGGCTCGTTCAGCAAGACGAACGGACTCATGTCCAGTAATTCCGCGCGGTCGTACCCTGTTGACCGGCACATGGTATCATTAACCGATGTAAATCTCCGGCTGCGGAAGTCTATCTCAAATATCCCGGCAGGAGCTAATCGTACCAGTTCCCGGTATTTTTTTTCACTTTCTGCAAGTGCCATTTCGGCCCCTTTGTAATCCGTAATGTTATTGTAAAGAGTGATGAATTCGTTTGCGCAGTCCAGGGCAAATACCTGGACCTCATGCCACAGATCCGGTCCAGGGTTATGCTCCACTGATGCCAGCATCCGGCCGGTGCGCACCACATCACCGCATTTCCTGATCCAACCCGGATCGTGATGCGGGAACAGGCCGGTGAACATTTGCCCTCTAACCTGTTCCTTGCTTAAGCCCAGCGCCTTTTCAAAGGCAGGATTTATATCCAGGAATATATAATCTACCGGTGTACCATCCTTGCCAAAGATCATCTTGGCATGACACATCTGATCAGGACTATCTTTCCAGATCCGTTTAAAAAAAGATGCTATGCTGTCAACGGTACGATTTTCGATGCCGGTTTTAAAGTTCTCGCCACTCATTTTACGACCCCACTTCATATTCTGATTTCCGACAGGTTCAGCTATCTTCACCATGGACAATCCTAATTCCTTTGGATAAAAAAAGTATTATGTCGAATTTGTGGAATCTTTATGGTTCTATGTATGTTTATCCTGAAATATCTCAGTGTCACAGACCTTTTTCCCAAATCTAATACACTTTTACGCAAAATACGGGAAGAGGCAGGTTCACCGATACAATTTGATTGTGGATCCACTAACTCCGCCCGGGTGGCTCTTATAAAACGTGTTTTGCTTAGGGTTTTTTTCAGTTTTAATCTGTAAAAGTCGGGTTAAAATACATAATCGCGAAGTTGTACTATAGGTATTTAGCTATGACAACTATAATATTGTACAATTGGACTTATGATGAGGTTAAGGATATTATATAAAATAAAGAAGAATATAACAACATCTCATTTTTAGGCCGCAGCTAGCGGTAGAATGGAGGAAAAAGATGAATATTAGTGCAAGGAATCAAATTAAAGGGAAGATTGAATCTATTCAGGACGGTGCAGTAAATGCTATTGTTATTTTAAAAACGGATTTTGGGGATACTTTAACAGCTACCATCTCCTTGGCAGCCGTGAAGGAATTGGGACTTGCTTCCGGTAAAGAAGCAACTGCCGTGATTAAAGCAACAGAAGTAATGATCGGGAACGGGGAGTTAAAAATCAGCGCAAGAAACCAGCTTGCCGGCGAAATTGTTAAGGTTGAAGACGGAGCAGTTAATGCAGTCGTGACTTTAAAGACTAATGGCGGAACTGTAATTACTTCGACGATATCGCTTCTTGCGGTAAAAGAACTTGGGCTTGCACCTGGAGTTAAAGCCAAAGCGGTCATCAAAGCTACCTCTGTGATGATAGCGGTGTAAACGGAATCCATTCTCACTAAGTAAGATGGCAAAAGAAAAACTAAAGGCCTTGCGGATTTTCAGGAAACTAATTTTTTAGTAAAATCCGCAAGGCTTTTCTTATTTATGTATCATGACATATATTAATGAAATCCTGCATGGCACCTGTCAGGAATTTATTTTTATGATAGATAATTGTCAGTTTCCTGTTGAGATCCAGATCCTTAACTTTGAGTTCTTTCAAATTACCTAAGGCAAGATGTTCTTTGACCAGGTGATAGGGCAATATGGCAATTCCTATCTTATTTTTTGCTGCATTTATTAGAGCTGTCGTACTTGTACTTTCCCAATATGGTTTAATAGATAATCCGATTTGATTCATTCTTAATTCAAAAAGATTTCTGACACCGGCACCCTTTTCACGCAGTAAGAGATGTTCATTAACGATATCCTGCGGTATTACCTCCTTTTTTGAAAATAAGTGATGTTCAGGATGGGCTATAACCACAATACGATCATTAGCCAAAAAATCCTCTACCATATCCGATTCATTGTTTACTTCTTCGGTAAGAGCAAGATCCAATTCATTTTTCCGAAGCATTTCCAAAAGAACCGAGGACTTGTTTACGATTACCATAACTTCTGAACTGGGATATAACTTTTTAAATATTTCTATATATTTATGGATTAAAACAACACCGACGGTATAGTTTGAGCCAATAGTCAATTTCTTTTTAATGGCATTTTCTTTAAGATTATCTTCCAATTCATCAAAAAGTTTAATAATATGCGCAGCGTATTGATATAGTTTTTCCCCCGATTCAGTGATATACAGTTTTCGCGATAGCCGCTCAAAAAGAACAACCCCATAATAGTTTTCAAGTTCTTTAATTGCCTGACTCACAGAAGGCTGGGTCATAAAAAGTTTATTGGCTGCAGCAGTCATATTACGTTCATCGTACACTGCTATAAATATCCACAAATGCCGTAGTGTCATATTTCTGCTCTCCTAATACCGAGAAGGAACTTTCCTGCCACATCCCTTTGAACGCTGCTGCCATCCTCTGCCATATGCCTGAAAATTACCATCCTCTGCTATATGCCTGAAAACAATCCAAGCAAACCTTCTTCCCGTCCTGCAAGCGTATTTTGTGCTCCGATGCACTTTCCCCGCAAGATTCGCAGACAACAGAAGTAAAAATTCTTGCTGTCTCAGGCAAACTGAAGGCAGGCTTCATGAAATCAAATATCTCACCTACCGGGGAGTTTAGAATATATTCCTGACGTTCTTCCCTGTCCATTTCCCCTTGAAAAGGTTTAATAATCATGCGCAGGCTTTCGCCGTTCTTTCTGTTAAAAAAGCTGAAGGCCATTTTGCCTGTACCTCTATAAATCAGATTCCCTTTGCCGATGCTGCAACCGGTTAGTGACTGGATAGCATCAACACCGCAAGCATCATTTTCAGTGACGCATACCACCTCTTCATCCGAAGCAAACCTAATGCCCATCTTTTCTTTGGCAGCCTCGGCAGCTTTATAACCGATGGCCAGGCCAGGACAGGAATGTCCGTGAAACTCCACCACCTTCTGCCAATCCGTTTTTTCCATAATCCATCATCTCCTTTGATCAATAATTAAACCTGCCAAAACAATTTTCATACTGTAGCTATAAAAACACAGGTCGTACTTATCTATTTTTCAATTTCGCATGCCCCGTATAAGCATATTTATTTGCCGGTATAAGCATATTGTTGTCTATTTAATAAAATGATCAATAGCTTTAACAAGATTATCAATAGCAGCACTATCTCCTAATTCGACTGCGTCCACAATATAATTTTCCATATGGTCCTTTAATATTACCCTGCCGGTATTGTTCAGCGCAGAGATAACTGCAGATAATTGGATTAGCACTTCGCTACAATCTCTTCCGTCTTCAACCATTCGTTTTACTGATTCTAAATGACCGCTTGCACGGGATAATCGGTTTAATACCATTTTTGTATTCTGATGACTGTGTTTATGTTCATGCTCATTGTTGTGGACAAAAAACGGTTAAGACCTTTTCTCTTAACCGTTTTTCTTTATTATTTAATCAATATTAGAACCACATTGTCACTGCAAAGCCACCCTTGCAGTAATAGGTGTGCGTGTAATACTCTTTTGGTGGAGGCGAGGGGACTTGCACCCCTGTATCGAAGAACGACCACAAAAGCGTCTACGCGTGTATCCTTTTATTTGAATTTCGCCGGTCATGACTCCTAAAGGCAAGGATTCAGTTCGGACTAGCTCGATAATCTTAGCTAATGTCTCCGAGCATTGACGTTAGAGCGTCCTACTAAGTTGACACCCTGACCCTTCACCGTAGGTCCAGAAGGCAGGATGCTAGCAACACTAGGCTGCTAGGGCGTAATTATCTTCGTTAACTATTTTTGCCCACCGTTTAACGAGACCAGGTGGAATCTCGACGCGCAACTCTTGCCACCGCTTCCCCGAGCGAGTCTAAAACGCCCCCATGTGAATGGGTTCCCTTACATAGTATAACATAATTATACCGAAAGCAAATATGAATATCTATGGTATTATTACTTTTTCATGGAAATCTATCTAGTAAACTTTATTACGCTCTCTGAGAGCCCGTTCAATATCCCGTTTACCCTCTCGTTCAGAAAGTGCTTGACGTTTATCGTAATTTTTCTTTCCTTGACCAACCGCCAATTCTACTTTTGCTAAACCCTTTTTTAAATAGATTTTGATCGGGATCAGGGTTAGCCCTTGTTGCTGAACTTTGCCGGTTAATTTATTGATTTCTGAACGGTGAAGCAGTAATTTGCGTGGCCGGAGTGGATCATGATTATAGCGGTTTCCTTGATCATAAGGACTGATATGCATCTGGTAGACCCAAATCTCCCCATTGTCCAAACGTGCGTAACTGTCTTTTAAATTCACGCGCCCGTTACGAATGGATTTAATCTCTGTTCCGGTAAGGATAATTCCAGCCTCTATTCTTTCTTCAATGAAATAATCATGGAAAGCTTTGCGATTTTCAGAGACTACTTTTATTCCTTTAGAGGACACACAAACCCCCTCCTTTCACCTAACAACTTAGTATAACACTATTCCCTTTTACTACCAAATAAATCGTCTCATTCCTTCTTTATATATTGACTAATTATCTTGATTTTGAGTTGCCAAAGAGTTAATACCAAATTAATTCCGGATAAAATCTGGACTGTCCTTTTACCTAACTTTTCATTCCGTGCGAACCGTGTGAAAAGCATGTTGCAAGCGTTCAAAAGGGGACACCTCTCATGAAGTGCCCCTCCTTAGATTAACAATATCCGCCTTAAGACTAAATAAAATAAGCCTTGTCAATTAAGCAGCATAGCAATACCCAAGGAACATAGCATAAAGACAGCAGCCAAAACAGCTGTCAGTTTCGCAAATAACTCATCCATGCCTTTCTTTTTTCCAAAGACGGACTCACCGACACCGGAAATCGCCCCGGATAAACCGG
>CAYWSF010000127.1:0-5648 GCA_964460725.1 uncultured Desulfosporosinus sp. | reverse complement strand
AAACAATGGTCGGAGTCATGTTTTTAACCTTCCTCCTCCAAATCGCCGTGACCCAGTTTGGTGGCAGCGTGTTCAAAACAGTGCCGCTGGAATTGGAACTGTGGATTAAGATCATTGGCTTCACGTTTAGCATAATAATCTTTAGTGAAGCGGTAAAACTTCTGATGAGAGTCGTTCAAAGAATGGCAGTTGTTGCTAAGAAAAATTAGAATGTTTAGGAGGCGCAAAAGTGAAAGACCCTCGCGTTGAAAAACTCGCCGATTCCTTAATCAATTACTCGATAGAACTTAAACCCGGGGAGAAAATCCTTATTGAAGTGATCGGGCAAGATCTGCTGCTTGCCCAGGCTCTTGTGCGTTATGCCTATCAAGCAAAAGGAGTGCCCTTTTTGTCAATCATTAATAATACCTTAATGCGTGAACTACTAAAAGGACTCACGATTGAGCAGGCAGAAGCAATGACCAGGTGGGAGCTTGCCCGCATGAAAGAAATGCAAGCCTATATCGGAATCCGAGCAGGAGAAAATGCCAGTGAATGGGCAGATGTATCTCCTGAAGCGCTAAAAATTTATTCGGCTAACTACCAGAAACCGGTTCATAGTGAGCAAAGGGTACCACATACTCGTTGGTGTGTGCTAAGATATCCAAATGCTGCGATGGCTCAGTTAGCGAATATGAGTATCGAACAATTTGAGGACTTTTACTTTGCTGTTTGTAACTTGGATTATGCTAAGATGTCGCAAGCCATGGAGCCACTTAAGGCTCTGATGGAGAAAACCCATGAGGTGCGTATCCTTGGACCGGGCTCGGATTTAGTCTTCTCTATTAAAGGAATGCCGGTGATTAAATGTGATGGGCGTTTTAATATTCCTGATGGAGAAATCTTTACTGCCCCAATTAAAGATTCGGTCAATGGACGGATTACTTATAATACGCCATCACTTTTTCAGGGCTTCACTTATGAAAATATTGTTTTGGAATTTGAAAATGGAAAAATTGTCAAAGCGACGGCAAACGATACCAAACGGATGGAGTCTGTTTTCAATACGGACGAGGGAGCTCGTTACGTCGGAGAATTTGCGCTTGGCGTCAATCCATATATTCAAACGCCCATGAAAGATACTCTTTTTGATGAAAAGATTGATGGAAGCTTCCACTTCACCCCCGGATCCTGCTATGATGATTGTGACAATGGGAATAAATCTGCTATTCACTGGGATTTAGTCTGTATTCAAAGACCGGATTATGGCGGGGGCGAAATTTATTTTGATGATAAACTGGTACGAAAAGACGGGCGCTTTGTCTTAACCGAGCTGGAGGTATTGAATCCGGAGAATCTGAAGTCTTAAAGCAGGGAAGCAGGAGGACTTTTGCTTCCCGAGAGTATGCAAAAATCCAAAACAAAAAAGGAGGGTACTGCTACTAGACGAAATATCCAAAAACAAATTGTCATCGTACAAAAAATGCATCGCAAAGTAGCAGTCGTGATTGGAAGCAAGCATGAAGCATAAACGATTAAGATTGGTTTATAATCCTTACGCTGGTCGGCGTCGCTTATCCGCCCGATTGGATACTGCGATCCGCATTTTTCAGGAAAGTGGGTATGAGGTGACAATCTATCGAAGTTCCTCCTCCAAAGATGTTGAAAAAATCGCCTCTCAGAGCTTGGATATGGATCGTTTTGTTATTGCCGGGGGGGATGGCAGTATTCATCATGCAGTCAATGGGTTACTCCAAATTTCAGAGGAAAAACGCCCGGTTTTAGGTATTTTGCCGGTTGGAACCGCCAATGACCTGGCTTATTCGTTACATTTGCCAAAAAACATTTCCCAAGCTTGCAAGGTGATTGCTCAAGGTAACGTATTAGAAATAGATACGGGCAAGGTCAATAATCGCTATTTTATTAATGTGGCCAGTGCCGGACTTTTAACAGATATTTCTCAAAAGGTGGACATTCGTGTAAAAAATTCCCTTGGTCAATTGGCCTATTTTCTCAAAGGGATTGAATCATTCCCCTCTTATCGGCCCTTTCGGATCGAATTTGAGCAGCACGGGAAACAATATTCTGAAGAAGTCATTTTATTAATTGTGGCGAACGGCAGCTCGATTGGCGGAATCAGAACTCTCGTACCAAGGGCATCATTAACTGATGGTAAACTAAATGCTTTAATGGTTCCGGCAGCCGGTTGGTCGGAAACCCTGCTTCTGCTTTTAAGCGTTTTGACAGGGGAAAAAGCGAAAGCCGAAAGGATTATCGAATTCCCGCTATCTGAATTGAAGATATTCACTGAGCACCTGATCCAGGTTGATTTGGATGGAGAATCCGGCCCGGAAAGTCCTTGGCATATTCAAATCGGACCGAAAATTTCGGTCGTCTGTTAATAGGTTAATCGTCTGTTAATCTGTTAACCTATAATTGAGTAGGGGGAGAGTTTCCTTTTCTGCTTGGTACAGGCTTTTGTTTAAGATACAAAGGAGGTAAAGAACAGTTGACAATTGCATGGTAAACGGTAGGCAAATGTGGACAAATGTGATACCATATAATTATGGAGAAACAATACAAACCTCATGAGTTTGCCAAACTTATCAATGTCTCGGTAAAAACCTTACAACGATGGGATAACATTGGACATCTTACAGCCTTCAGAACGCCAACAAACAGGAGGTATTATACGCATACTCAATATTTAAAGTATGTAGGCGATTCTTCTAAGTTAGAGGAAAATACAAGGAAGTCTGTAATTTATGTACGAGTGTCTAATCGTGGACAAAAAGATGATTTAGCGAATCAATTAGAGTTTCTTAAACAATACGTCAACGCCAAAGGCGTTATAGTTGACGCAATATTTAAAGACATTGGCAGCGGCCTCAATTACAAACGTAAACATTGGAATGAGTTAATTAAATTATGTCGCAATAACGGAATCGCTACAATTTATATCGCTCATAAAGACCGTTTCATCCGTTTTGGTTATGACTGGTTTGAAGAATTTTTAAAATCATGTGGAACCGAGATCGTTGTTGTCAATAATGAGAAGCTCTCACCTGAACAAGAATTAGTTCAGGATTTAATTAGCATCATCCACGTATTTTCATGCCGAATTTACGGATTAAGAAAATATAAGCGGCAATTGAAAGAAGATGACAGTCTATGAGAGCTTTCAAAACAGAAATCGATCCAACTCAAATCTTAATCAGGCTCAGTGAGTTGAGTCCGGTATATATAGTCGGAGGAGCAATGCGCGACGCGCAATTGGGAATTTCTGCGCAGGATATTGATGCGGTCATAGCGTTGCCGCTGCCGGAAATAGAGAAAAAACTGCGTGATTGGGGTTATAAGCCTCATTTGATAGGGGCACATCGGCAGACGGTCAGCTTATTTCAGGGCACAGAAAGAGTGGATATTGCATCTTTCTCAGGCGGGATTGAAGAAAATGCCTTGGGTCGGGATTTCACTGTGAATACTATTTATCAAGATGTTCGGACCGGTGAAATCCATGACCCTTTATGTGGGCTTAAGGATTTGCAGGAAAGGCGCTTGAAGGCTTGCGGGCGTGCAGCTGATCGGTTTAGAGAGGATCCGCTGCGGGTTATGCGCCTGATTAGATTTGCGGTCCGTTACGATTTAGTAATCGAACCGGAGACATGGCTGGCTGCGGTTGAGCATATCCCATATCTCCAGGAGGTGGCGGCAGAACGGGTAACGGAAGAACTTGGGCGAATTCTAATTTTAGATCAGGTAGACCAAGCCTTAGGACTTCTCGATCGCCTCGGGTACTTTCAAAGTTTTATTCCTGAACTGGCTAGGCTAAAAGGACTGGTCCAAAACCGTTACCATACCAAAGATGCCTGGGAACATACCCTGCAGGTCGTGAAAAACACGGCCCCTCGCCTGACTTTGCGTTTAGCGGCCCTATTTCACGATCTGGGAAAATGGGAAACCGCCAGTCGGGAATGTAACGTTTGGGGAACGATTCGGTTGACGGATCACAGGTATGAAGTTGCCGGATTTAAGTTGAAAGGAAAAAACCTGGAACGGTGGGTAAACAAGAAAGCTGAAGTCAACGGAGGAAGGCTGGATAATTATCCGGATACAATTATAGTAAAACGTATCAAAGCAGCGCGAGCCACGCCGGGAAAATATTTTGAGCCGGTTGTGGGTGGCAAACGGCACTTTCTGCAACACGAAAGGGAAAGCGCTCGCTTAGTCAAAGAAATCCTGCCTCGCTTCCGCTGGAGTATGTTTCTGCCCAGAGGAAGTCAGGGCGAACGGGAAATTGAATATTTGGTAGGGCATCATATGGCGGGGACACTTTACTTTATGGGCGAATTAAAAGGCGAAATAGACCAGAGCAAGTTTCGTTTGAAGACGCGCCGCTTTGCCTGGAGGATCGGCTGGAATGGACAAGTCTTTGACAAACAAAGACTTGAGAATTTGCTAGATTTATGGCGGGCTGATTTTCTCGGTGGGAAGCAGCACTCTGCAGAAAACATAGAGCGCTTGGATAAGATTCAGGAAGAAATTAGAAAGGCCGGTGCTTTTTTGCCGGAGCGGGCAAGTTTGCTCGATTGGGCACGGTTCGAAGAATTTGCCCGTGGCAAAGGACTTGAAAGGGAACAGTTCGGTCGGTTCAAAGAACAGGTACGCAGCCAAGTTATGACGGACACAAGGTATAGCTTGACAGACCCGCAATTCCTGGAAAGGGAATACCGGAAAACTAAGTTTCAGTAATATGATCGGCAGAAGAAATTCAGGAAATAATTGATTACCAAGAGTACTACTCAGAGTAATGCATAGAGGACTACTAAGTGAACTACATCGTGAGGATAAACCCGATGGACTTATTTGACGAAATGCAGTGGAAAATGAACATAAAACAGTGGGGCCGGGAGTTAGGCTTTGTCTCTATTGGGTTTACCACGGCCGAACCTATCGACTGTCTAGCCCCAGTGTTACAAACACGATTTGAACAGGGTTTAGCGACTCCTTTTGAAGGCCAGGAAATTCAGCTGCGGATCGCTCCCCAAGCGAATTGGCAGTCTTGCCTGACGGTTGTGGTCCTGGCCTATCCTCTCCCTTACTCGTCTCCTCCCCGGGAAGGAGAGGGAGTGATTGCCCGCTCAGCAATTGGAGAGGACTATCATCGTGTTGTTGGTCGGAAGATAAATCAGCTGGCAGAGGCCATGGTTAATGACGGGTGGAGGGGCACTTTTCGCCGGCAAGTGGATAACGGTCCGCTGGTTGAACGAGCCTTTGCACTTCGGGCGGGAATAGGCTGGATTGGAAGGAACCAAAACCTTATTATTCCGGGCTGCGGTTCATTTGTGACCTTAGCGCTGCTCCTCTTGGATCAGGAGATAGAACCGGATCATCCCGGCATTAAAGACCAATGTGGAACCTGTCAAAGATGTGTTCAAGCCTGCCCGGCGCAAATCCTCGGGAAAGAACAGTTTGCGGCCAAACACTGCGTCTCTTATCTCACCCAGTGTAAATGGCCGCTCACGCCTGAGGAGGGCGAACGACTGGACTTGAGAATATTTGGCTGTGACACCTGCCAGGAGGTTTGTCCACACAACCAAAAAAGGATTGAGGAGGAACAGGCGTACTCATCTCCATCCCCGCTCCGGCGTGGTGTCGATTTAATGGAG
>CAYWSF010000126.1:0-5693 GCA_964460725.1 uncultured Desulfosporosinus sp. | reverse complement strand
CCATTAACCATGCTTTCAGACGCCAGAACTGCCTTCAGATAGGCAATAGTATTCATTAAATCTTGATATTGATTTTCCAGTTTCTCGCGTTCCAGTCCAGTCAAGCGCTTTAAGCGCATATCAACAATCGCTTGGGCTTGTTTTTCACTCAAGCCAAAGCGAACTGACAGATTTTCCCGGGCACTTGCTTCATCAGCGGAAGAGCGAATGGTTTCGATAACCTCGTCAATATGGTCAAGAGCAATGCGCAGGCCCTCAACGATATGTGCTTCAGCCTCCGCTTTATTAAGCTCAAATTTTGTTCTCCGAACGATAACATCCTTTTGATGTTCGATAAAATAATGAAGCATATCTTTAAGTGTAAGTGTCCTTGGCTCACCATTTACCAACGCTAACATATTTATACCAAATGTATCTTCCATCTGAGTATATTTATAAAGATTATTTAAGAGTACTTGAGGATTGACATCACGTCTTAACTCAATCACAATACGTAACCCGGAACGATCCGATTCATCGCGCAAATCAGTAATTCCATCCAGCTTTTTATCCCGCACCAGATCGGCAATTCTTTCTATCATTCTAGCTTTATTAACTAAATAAGGAATTTCTGTCACAAGGATACGGCTCTTGCCGGATTTCTCCATATCTTCAATTGTTGCTTTCGCCCGTGTTTTAATAGATCCTTTTCCGGTTGTATATGCCAATTTAATTCCTTCTGAACCCATAATAATTCCACCGGTTGGAAAGTCAGGACCTTTGATATAGTTCATCAGTTCATCAACGGATAACTCTGGGTTATCCATCAAAGCAATGATCGCGGAAATCACTTCCGATAAATTATGAGACGGGATATTTGTGGCCATTCCTACGGCAATCCCAGACGAACCATTAACCAGCAAATTGGGAAATTTTGCAGGCAATACTGTCGGCTCATCCAGTTTTTCATCATAGTTTGGCTTAAAGTCGACAGTATCTTTGCCAATATCCTCAAGCATGTAGGAAGCTATTTTAGACATTCGAACTTCTGTATAACGCATAGCTGCGGCAGAGTCCCCATCAATAGACCCAAAGTTGCCATGTCCGTCAATCAGCGGATAACGGCTGGCAAAGTCCTGATCCATACGAACAATAGCATCATATATTGAACTATCCCCATGGGGATGAAATTTACCCATACAATCCCCGACCAGACGTGCTGACTTGCTGTACGGTTTATTTGGGGTCATACCCAACTCATGCAGAGTATATAAAATACGGCGATGCACCGGTTTAAGACCGTCCCGCACATCTGGCAAAGCACGGCTGACAATAACACTCATGGAATAATCGATAAAGGATTTTTGCATCTCATCCGCAATTTCAACAGGCAGGACTTTCCCTTCATTAATTTCATCCGCCATGAATGAACACTCCTTTAAGTATCTAAATTACGCACTTCTTTGGCATACCGTTGAATAAAGTCGCGGCGTGGTTCTACTTTATCCCCCATCAAAACAGAAAAAACTTCTTCAGATTTCATAGCATCTTCAATCGTTACCTGCAACACTGTTCGCGTTGCCGGATTCATGGTGGTTTCCCACAACTGCTCCGGATTCATTTCCCCTAAACCTTTATAACGCTGAATTTCCATTTTTTCCCTGCCAATTTCATCCAGTAATTTGGCAAGTTCAGGATCCGAATAAGCGTATTGAATATCTTTCCCCTTCTTAATCTTAAAAAGAGGAGGCTGTGCAATATAAACGTAACCATTTTCGATTAACGGACGCATATAACGAAAAAAGAAGGTCAATAAAAGTGTTCTGATATGAGCACCGTCGACATCGGCGTCCGTCATAATAATCAGCTTGTGATAGCGTGCCTTACTAATATCAAAATCTTCAGAAATACCGGTTCCCATGGCGGTAATCATCGCTCTAATCTCTAAATTGGCCAGTATTTTATCCAATCTCGCTTTTTCTACATTAAGAATCTTACCGCGTAAGGGTAAAATGGCTTGGGAACGGCGATCTCTGCCCTGTTTGGCAGAACCACCCGCACTGTCTCCCTCAACGATATACATTTCACAAAGTTCAGGTTCTTTTGAGGAACAATCCGCTAGTTTTCCCGGCAGGGATGTCACCTCTAAAGCACTCTTCCGGCGCGTTAACTCCCGGGCCTTACGGGCAGCATCTCTGGCTCTGGCTGCTTGAACGGACTTATCAATAACTTTTTTGGCAATTGCCGGATTCTCTTCCAAAAAGGTACTTAAGCCTTCCCCGGTTACCGAGTCTACAACCCCTCTAATTTCACTGTTACCAAGTTTTGTTTTTGTTTGACCTTCAAACTGCGGGTCATGTACTTTAACAGAAATTACGGCTGTTATTCCTTCGCGAATGTCATCACCGGATAGATTGGCATCAGAATCTTTCAGTGCATTACTCTTACGGGCATAATCGTTTACTACCCGTGTTAAAGCCGACTTAAAACCGACTTCATGAGTTCCTCCTTCTTGGGTATTAATATTATTAGCATAAGAATACAAATTTTCGGCATAACCATCATTGTACTGCATACTGATTTCCACTTTGATTTGATCTTTAACCGCTTCAATAAAAATCGGCTCAGGATGCAAACAATTCTTGTTTCTACTGATAAAACTAACAAAATCTTGAATACCGCCGGTATGAAAGAATGTTTCACTAACATTTGTCCGTTCATCTGTAAGATTAATCTTCACACTTTTATTTAAAAAAGACAGTTCTCTGAGACGATGGGCCAGAATGTCAGAGTCATAAACAACCTCATCAAAAATTTCCGGATCCGGAAAAAAGGATATCTTTGTCCCATTTTTCTCAGTTGTCCCGACCTTTACTAACTCTGTGGTCGGTTTTCCCTGTGCATATTCCTGATGGTAGAGATGCTCCCCTTTGGCAACCTCGACAATTAGCCATTTTGACAAAGCATTCACGACACTTAAACCCACCCCATGAAGACCGCCCGACACTTTGTAAGCACTTTCGCTGCCGCCAAATTTCCCACCGGCATGTAAGACGGTCAAGGCCACTTCAACAGCGGGTTTACCGGTTTTTAAATGGATATCGACAGGAATTCCGCGTCCATTATCTATTACAGTAATACTGTTATCTGTATGAATGAATACTTCAATTAAATCACAAAACCCTGCTAAAGCCTCGTCAATACTATTATCAACAACCTCGAAAACAAGATGGTGGAGGCCGCGGCTACTTGTCGTACCGATATACATTCCGGGACGTCTGCGAACAGCTTCCAGTCCTTCAAGAACTTCGATTTGCCCTGCATTATAATTGTCATTCGGATCTTGATAAACCTTGTGTGTGTTTTCTTGCAAAGCTGTTTCCTCCCAAAAAATACCTTCAATCGCATTATTATATACCATTCAGCCGTTTTTTTCAATTTATGCTTTCCAAGCGCAGAGCAAAGTATCACACAAGTTTCCTCTTTACAGACAATTAGCTTTCCCTTCTAATGTGACCTTTTACTACAAAGTAAAGTGTTCCTGACCGAAGACAATTTTCTGCACTTGTCATAGTTATTAAAGTTTGAATATTTGACGACTCAATAACATTCATTAAGTATTCTCTCCTAAAATGATCTAATTCAGACAATACATCGTCTAGCAAGAGGAGGGGAAATTCTCCTTTTTCTTGCCGGACAAGCTCTAATTCAGCAAGTTTCAAGCTTAATACTATGGAACGCTGCTGTCCTTGTGAGGCGTAAAGACGTGCGGATTTGGCATTTAAAAGTATTTGCAGATCATCACGATGTGGACCAATGAGCACCATTCGCTGTTCAATTTCTTGATTCATTTTATCATCAAGTAATTGTGGAAAGTCTGAGATAGCTTTATGGACATCTTTATTATTCAAAGCAAGATAATTTATTTTCAGTGTTTCTTTTTGAGAAGTGAGGTTCCCATAAATAAGCCCTGCCGCACTCTGTAAACGTTTTGTCAGTTCAATACGATTAAGAATAATCTTCTCACCAAAATTAATTATTTGTTCATTCCAAATTTTTAATTGTGAATACTTAAAAGATCTTTCTCGATCAGATTTTAACAGGGCACTTTTTTGCTTTATTACTCTATTATAGGCATTCAGTAAGCCGACGTGTCCAGGAAGCATTTGAGTAATATGTAAATCTAAAAATTTTCTTCTTTCTAAAGGTCCTCCTTTAACCATTATGAGGTCATCAGGCGAAAAAAATATTACGTTAATTATACCAACAAAATCAGACAATCGTTGACATGGTACATGGTTCACTTTTACTATTTTCTGCTTATTTCGATAATGGCTTTCCAAAAACAATCTACGCTGGGCAACATAAAAATCTCCACACAAATGGAATTCTGTTTGCCCCCAACGTAACAGTTCTTTTTCCCGTTGTACTCGATAAGACTTTCCAGTCAAGAGATAATAAATTCCCTCTATAAGATTAGTTTTTCCCTGACCATTATCTCCTACTAAGATATTTATGCCAGGCACAAATTTTATTGATTCATCTTGATAATTACGGAAATTTTGTAATAAAAAATTATTTATCATCATAACATTAATTTAAGAGGTTCTAACCGGTAATACAAGATAAAGATAATTTGGATCGTCTGCCGGTCTGATTACTCCCGGACTATATGGGCCGGAAAGTTCAAAAATTATTTGCTCACAGCTGAGTACTTTCAAAGCATCAGTAAGAAATTTAGCATTAAAGGCTATTAAAATATCTTTTCCTTCTTGCTCAATGTTAATTTGCTCCGCTATTTTCCCCAATTCGGAAGCCTGGTCAATTTTTAGTTCATTATTTTCGACATTAAGTCTTATTATATTAACTCCATTGATATTTTGAGAAAGCAATGAGGCACGCTCAACTGTTTCCAGGAAAGTCTGCACAGGCAGATGAACTTTTGTTTCACAGGTTTGGGGAATAACTTGTTTATAATTTGGGAATACACCTTCTATGAGACGGGATACCAGATAAATTGAACCAAAATTAAAAACCACTTGATTATCACTGATACTAATGGTTAAAATTTCATCTTCATCCCTTAGTAAGCGAGATATCTCCAATAATGTTTTAGCAGGTATAATACCGCTGAAACCTGATTCCTCAGGGTTTGATATTTCAGCAATGCTGTAAGCTAAACGGTGTGTATCAGTAGCAACTAAACGAATATTGACGCCATCAATTTGCAATAAAGTGCCGTTAAATACCGGACGGCCTTCTTCAATAGCACAAGCAAATATCGTCGAACGAATCATATTTTTAAACATAGTGCTTGGCAGTGTAAATGAGATAGGTTCCAATAGATCCGGGAGTAAAGGGAATTCCTCCGGGTCATATCCATTTAGGATAATTTCGGACTGATGATAAGAAATAATAATTGTATTATCCCGTTCTTCCAAGGTAATATTTGTATCTGGTAATTTACGAACAATTTCGGTGAAAAGCTTAGAAGGTACAACTATTATCCCTTCTTCAATTATTTGCACTGGGACGCTGCACCGAATTCCCATTTCAAGATCAGTTGCGGTAAATTGTAAGGCCTGTTGTTCGGTCTTAATTAAAATACCTTGCAGAATTGGCAAAGTATTTTTAGCGGATACAGCTTTTTGAACCGTATTTACCCCGGTAAGCAATGCATCTTTTGAACAGAAGATTTTCATGTGAATCCTCCT
>CAYWSF010000125.1:3907-5703 GCA_964460725.1 uncultured Desulfosporosinus sp. | reverse complement strand
GAAAGGACTATCTCGGATGAGGTGGTCCTTTCTGTGTAACTTATACGTTTAGATAATTAGCAACCAAAATTCACGAGAAATGTATCCTGAACACGGAATGGAGATTCTATGCTATGGCGAATACTTCCTTTACAAAAGTAAGATATTCCGGTGCATTTTTAATATCTGGTTTACCGTTAGTTTGCGCTAAACCATGTCGTATGGCTCGTTTAATAACTGTGTCAAAAACCTTTATATCTGGGGTTTGTGCAAATTCCTTCCGTAGTTCCTGGAGCTTCACGTGATGAAGGTTAGTATGATCTTGGACCATTGTAGGCAATATCCCTAAAATATTAATTTTTGAGCCGGTTTCCTGAATGCTTTTTATTTGAAGTATTGTTTCATAGATACCATCGATGGATAGACCCTCTGGCAGGACAGGTATGATGATATCCGTAGAGGCTAACAGGGAATTTATGGTCTGTATATCATTACTTGGAGAAGTATCAATTAGGATGTAATCGTATGAAGTTTTGATTTGACTGACTGCTTTTCGCAGAAGATATTTGGGGGCAGGAAATTGCTTGGCATTAAGAGGATTCAATACCTTTAGGCCAAGATTAGCAAGTGAACTGTTAGATAGGTATAGGCCCACCCCAAAAGCAATCTGCTTAATATCATTCATTTTAGCTTCACCAATTAAAACATCATAAATTGTTTTCTTTAAGCTACTCTTATTGATACCATAAGATAACGCAATATGTCCCTGAGCGTCCATGTCGATAATTGCTGTCTTATATCCGAGACTAACTAAACCTACCGCCATATTTGTGACAGTTGCCGTTTTACCAACTCCGCCTTTTTGTGAGGCAATAGAAATAATCCGTGCAGTTTTTGCATTAATTGCCCTTAAACGTTTAGACATGATGTTACAACAGCCCTTTCCTAAGTACTTACATGGTATATTTTACCATAACATAAGAAATTAGTATATAGATAGGCATTTGTCTATAATTGTCGTTTAGCGATGAAAACTTCATATCAGAATAAAATTTAATTAAATAGTATGATTTATGCACTAAACCTCCATAATAAAATAGAACTATTATTATCATAATCATAGGTAATGGGATTATTTAACTATGGTTCTTGGCTTAATATTTAAGGAGGTATAATAGTCATGTTATCTGACGAAACAACTTGCCCCGAGGGAAACCCTGAGGGAAATCCTGAGGAAAATAATAATAGTCTTTTATCCAATCTAAAGGGTTTAGGGCAATTACAAATTCCTCAAGCCATTGAAAGAATTTACTGTTTGCCGATCATTGGACAAATAGAAGGACATCAAGTTCTGCCTGCCCAAACTAAAAGTACAAAATATGAACATATTATCCCGCAGCTTATAGCTGTAGAGCAGAACCCTAAGATCGAGGGAATTATTGTCATTTTGAATACTGCAGGCGGTGATGTCGAGGCAGGTTTGGCGATAGCTGAAATGTTATGTAGTTTAAGCAAGCCTTCTGTTTCACTGGTTCTTGGCGGGGGGCACAGTATTGGAATTCCTATTGCAGTCAGTTGTACAAAAAGCCTTATAGCACCTACCGGAACGATGACTATTCATCCGATTCGGTATACCGGATTAGTTATCAATGGACATCAACAGTTTGATTATTTGCGGAAAATGCAGCAAAGGGTTGATCAATTCATTTATTCCCATTCGCAAATAAGTAAAGAGAAATTGGAGCAATTAATGTTCACAACCGGAGAATTAGCTCAGGACATTGGCACAATTCTTATAGGAGAAGAAGCAGTTGAAA
>CAYWSF010000125.1:0-3807 GCA_964460725.1 uncultured Desulfosporosinus sp. | reverse complement strand
TATTATTTATGAAAAAAAGGAGAACGTTTTCTTTTGTGGAAATAGTATTCTAAACGCATCAATGAAACGAATTAATGATTTCCGCTGCAGAAACTCCAATTTTTACATTATGAGGTATAGTTGGCATAGGAAGCTATAGTTAGCTGCTGGATATTACGTGTAATAACGTTAAATTATACTTTTTACAGCAGAATCATTAATGGAACAAATTAAAGAAATAGAGAAATAAAAAACAGGGAAACAGAGAAAAAAAGAAACAAATATGTTTGGGGGATTGCTCTGTGGCGATCACAAAAAAACGCCGCAATAGAAAGATGCTGGTGAAGACAAAAACATTAAAAGAGACGATCCGCAATGAAGTCATTGGGGTTTTTGTAGTTGGAATGGCTTGTTTAGGATTTGTTGCCCTATATTCCGAAAGGAGTGGCGTGGTCGGTGAAAAAATTAAAGAGTTATTAACGGTTTTGGCCGGGGTTGGCCGAGTAGGAATACCCATTATGATCGGAGCCTGGGGTATTGCTTTTATGAACCGGCGTGTTCCTCGTTTAGGTGCCAAAGCGGTTGGGGCAATCATTTTATGGCTTGTGTTGCTTGGGTTTTTCCATATTCAATTACCGGACATAGAGGTGTTATCTAAGTCTGAAATTTTTAGTGAAGGAAAACAGGGACGCGGGGGCGGGATTATCGGTGCTGCAGTTATTTCCCTGCTAATTACAACACTTGGCATACCAGGCAGTTACGTTGTTTTAATTATGGGTTCAATTATGGGGGCACTGTTATTTACAAATCGTTCTTTGATCAGCGGCTTACGAAAAGCCGGTTCTGTAGGAAAAGAATCATTACTGCGGTTAAAACAACAATTGTATGATTTTTTTAATGTTATAAAGAATTTTGAAGCCGCCGAAAAACCTGTGGACAAGGACGCTGCAGCGCAGGTCAATTCGAAAGCAGAGGATAAAACGCTAAAGAAAAAAAACACTTCGGCAAGGACACCGGCACCTGCCCTTGACCCGGATATAGTTGATCGACCGCTTGTCATCAAAACGCTTGAAGATCAAAATGATTCTTCTGGAGAAGCTACGCCAAAGGAACAGGGCGGGTTTGAAAAAATGTTCGGGACAGCGCAGACAACTAAGATTATTCCACCTGGAAAGGTTACCGGGACACCTATTTCTCGTCAGACCCGTGAAGATGGGAATTTCCAGCTTCCCCAAGTTTCGTTGTTGAATAAAGCTTTGAAGATTAAAAACCCCAGGCTTAATAAGGACTTAACCGATAATGTCAAAATCCTGGAAGAAACACTAGCCAGTTTTGGTGTAAAGATAAAAGTGACACAGGTTACTCAAGGGCCTGCCATTACACGCTATGAAGCACAACCTGCTCCCGGGGTAAAAGTAAGCAGAATAACAAACCTGGCTGATGATATCGCCCTTAGTTTAGCAGCTGCAGATGTACGTATTGAAGCACCGATTCCTGGGAAATCAGTCGTAGGGATTGAGGTGCCAAATAAAGAGATTGCTATGGTTCACTTTCGGGAAGTGCTGGAAACACCGGAATATCAAGGAGCTTCAAGCAAGTTAACAATGTGTTTAGGAAAAGATATAACGGGAAATCCGGTGATTGCAGATTTAACGAAAATGCCCCATTTATTGATTGCAGGAGCTACCGGTTCTGGAAAATCCGTGTGTATTAATACTTTGATTCACAGCATTCTTTTTAAGGCTCGCCCGGATGAAGTAAAGTTTTTATTGGTTGATCCGAAACGGGTTGAATTAGCTAATTATAATGGAATTCCTCATTTAATAGCACCGGTTGTGACTAATCCCAAGAAAGCAGCAGGAGCTTTGAAGTGGATCGTTACTGAAATGGAGACTCGCTATGAACTGTTTGCAGCAGCCGGAGTGAGAGATATCGTGCGTTATAACTTTCTACGTAATCAGGATAAAAAAGAGGAGCATCCGCCGTTACCGTATGTGGTTGTCATCATTGATGAGTTAGCCGATCTGATGATGGTTGCTCCCGGCGATGTCGAGGATGCGATCTGTCGCTTGGCTCAAATGGCCCGTGCAGCAGGTATTCACCTGATTGTGGCCACACAGCGCCCATCGGTTGACGTAATTACCGGTTTAATTAAAGCAAATATTCCTTCCCGGATTGCCTTTGGAGTTTCCTCTCAAATAGATTCAAGGACCATCCTGGATATGAACGGAGCAGAAAAACTGATGGGTCGGGGAGATATGCTTTATTATCCCATGGGCGCTAGTAAGCCGCTGCGTGTACAGGGATGTTATTTGGGCGATAAAGAAGTGGAAAACATAGTAACATTTTTACAAAATCAAGCTCAACCAGAGTATCAGGAAATTCCCAACATGGATATTAAAGAGATTAAAAAAGAAGAAATGGAAGATGAACTTTTTTATCAGGCTGCCCAACTTTTTATCGATGGCGGCACCGCTTCGGTCTCACTTTTACAACGCCGCTTACACATTGGGTATACCCGCGCCGCTCGCTTAATGGATTTTCTTGAGGAGAAAGGGGTTGTCGGAGGATACGAAGGCTCGAAACCGCGGGATGTCCTTATGACCAGAGGGCAGTTTGAATTACAGTTTGGTCAGGAGGATGAACTTGAACACTAGTTGCATTATCTTTCTTTTGCATTTATGATAATATGTAGGATACGGTACATTGGAAGGGAATCGTGTATGATTAAGGAGATCTGTGTCCATGAGCTTAAAATCCTCGATCACCCAATTCTTGTCGATGTACGTTCTGAGGAAGAATGCAACTAAGCAACACTTCCGGGTGCAATTAACCTTCCTCTTTTGGAGCTTGACTCGTAAAGTTAACTTAGTGGGATTGCCGGAGCAGCTACTTATCGATGTGTTTGTGAGGATGGGGGTTGCTTGTTGAATATCAGGGAATACTAAATTAATAAACTAAAAGTATTGCTAAGGGTTTTATGCTATTGAGTCAGTTGATGCTAAAAAGGGGGTCTTATCAATGGCAGGAGAAGGACAAATGCTCCGGGCCGCAAGGGAAGAAAAACAATGGAGTTTAGCGTATACGGAGGATATTACGAAAATACGCATTCGATATATTCAGGCACTTGAAGAAGAAGAATATGGGATTCTTCCGGGGGAAACTTATACCAAGGGGTATTTGCGGACATATGCAAAACAATTGGGTTTAAACCCGGACGAAATACTCGCACTCTATAACCCTTCGGCAGCACATAAGCCGGTACCCGTTATTGGATCAACCAATGGACCGGTAAAGGTCCGTCCTTTTTGGGTTAAGCCGGTACTCATGGGGAGTATTTCAGTTGTTATTATTGTGTTAGTTGTTGCTTTTGCTTTAAGTAAGTCCGGGAATGAAGACGATTCTCCTAACTTTACAGCTGTACCAAGTGCACCGCAAACGGAGGATACTATGCCTACTATGCCATCATCAAGCAAACCGGTGGTTCCTGACCCAGCTGATGACGCGACTGCAGATGAGGACTTAACCATGCGATTGGTTTTCACTGAAGATTGTTGGATGGAGATCAAAATTGACGAACAGCTTTCTTTTCAAAAACTATTTCTTGCCGGTACAACTGAAGAACTCAAAGGTAAAAGTAAAATCGAATTAGTCAGCATCGGACATGCGGCAGGTTTTTCGGCTACATTAAACGGCAAGAAGTTGCCAAGTTATGCAGACGGCGGCAATGTTGTTAATAATGTCGTTATAACCCAAGATACTTTAAAAACACTATAATTAACTGTATAAAAAGAATAAAGGAGCGTTGATTTTGGCTAAGGATTCTTC
>CAYWSF010000124.1:0-5709 GCA_964460725.1 uncultured Desulfosporosinus sp. | reverse complement strand
ACTTGGTTACGAAAGGTATTCAGGAACCTTACCGGCTTTTGACATCGCGGGCAGAGTACCGTCTGGTTTTGCGGCAGGATAACGCCGATTTAAGGTTAACGGAAAAAGGACGGGCGATCGGCTTAGTTGATGAGGAACGTTGGGAGCGTTTTCAGAACAAAAAGAAAGATTATCAGAATCTGAAAGAACTGTGGAAAACTACGGTTTTTTCTCCGCTGCGGGAAGATTTACACTTAGTGTTGGCAGAGGCTGAATCAACACCTGTAAGGAGAGGAATCAGTGCTCAAGATCTCATTCGCCGGCCGGAAATTAAGCTGGAACATTTAATTAAACTCCTTCCGGAGTTGGAAAAATTTGATCTTGAAGTATTGGAAGAAGTGGAGATTGAAACAAAGTATGCTGGCTATATTGAAAAGCAATTAGCAGAGATTGAGAAATTATCGAAACTTGAGACCAATTCTCTGCCGGATACACTTAATTATGAAGAAATACGCGGCTTATCTACTGAAGGCCGGCAGCGTTTGATGGAAGTACGCCCTTTAAATATCGGGCAGGCTTCGCGCATCACGGGAGTCAGTCCGGCTGATATTTCCGTCTTGCTTGTTTCTTTAGAACAACGGCGAAGAAGGGGAAACAGATGACGTTTAGGGAACATGCCACTTTTCTCAGGGAATTGACCAACAAGCACTTAGGGTACGACTTATCAGATCTGCAGGTTACCCTGCTTTGTAATTTTGGAGATCTTTTATTAGAATGGAATAAGCGCATGAATTTAACCAGGATAATTAAGCCTAAGGAAGTGATAGTAAAACATTTTATTGATTCGATGGTTCTGGCCGACTTTATTTCTGGTGTTACATTTGCAGATTTGGGGACGGGGGCAGGATTTCCAGGCGTTCCTCTGAAAATCCTCCGTCCGGAACTGAAGCGGTTAAACTTTTTACAAGTGGTGATCGAAACATTAAATCTGCAGGGAATAGCCACAGTGCATGCCAGAGCGGAAGATTTCGGAAGAGACAAACAATATAGAAGCCATTTTGATACGGTAAGTTTGCGCGCAGTTGCCCGCCTTCCGGTTTTATTGGAATATGCGTTGCCGGTTCTTAAGGTTAACGGACTTTTCTTGGCTCCAAAAGGATCCCAATTTGAGGCGGAATTGGCAGAGTCAAAGAAAGCGTTATTACTTTTAGGCGGCGTAGTAGAAGGGATTGAACATTTTAATTTTGGTGTAGATGCAGAACATCGTGTAATTATCAAGATAAGAAAGGTCAAAGAGACACCGGCACAATACCCGCGTCAAGCCGGTACGCCAACCAAGTCGCCAATTTATTAAATTGTTTATTTAGGGGTATTAACTTAAAGGAAATAGTAGTATAACGTCGAATGGAAATATAAGCTGAAGTATGTATGATTAACTTATTTTTTGAGTCTATTTTAGAGTCGGTTACTATGACTGAAATAGGGAAAGAGAGGTAGGCGGGCACGAGTAAGAGAAGGAAAAGCTTAAAAATTATCAAAAAAAGAAATTTTTTTTTAGTCATTATTCTGTTAATATTTTTAGTGGGCACCTTTGCAGTACTCTATTCACAGGAACAAGGTCATATTTTAAGGGGGGTAACTATATCAGGACTCGATGTTGGTAACTTAACTAAAGATGAAGCGAAAGAAATAGTTGACCCAGAAGTTAATCGTTTGCTCAACCAAACTGTAACAGTGAAGGTAAATGAACAAACCTTCGAAGTTAGTCTTAAGGATTTAGGTCTTAGTTTAAATGCAGATATGGCCATACAGGAGGCTTTAGAAGTTGGCAGCGAAGGTTTAAGTGTCTTTTCCAAATTGTTTTCATTCAAAAATGTAAACATTGATTTTCCCCAAATGTGGGATGATTTAACAACACAAGAAACCCTTAACAGGAACTTGGCAGTGTTTAATGATCCGGCAAGAGACGCTGCTTTTACAATTTCAACAGACAATAGAATGCTTATTGAAAGTGAACATGTTGGCCTGGTTGTTGATTCTGAAGCACTTATAACTAAAATTAAACAAATTAATATCTATGAGCCGATGCCTGAACTAAAGGCCGAATTTATTGAGCAAATTCCAACTATAACCGCTGCTCAACTGGAAGAGCAGAAGATAACCGGTTTATTATCCAGTTTTACCACGCGATTTGATCCCAACCAAACAGCTAGATCCGGGAATGTGAGAATTGCGGCAAAAGCTTTGGATATGGCCATAATAAAACCCGGCGGCACGATATCTTTTAATCAAATTGTCGGGAAAAGAACAGCTGAAGCTGGGTATAAAGATGCTTATATCATTGTTAACGGTGAGTTCGTCCCAGGATTAGCCGGTGGGATCTGTCAAGTATCCAGTACTTTATATAATACTGGGTTATATGCAAACCTTGCTGTCACTCAACGCACAAATCATGACTTGGCTATAACTTATGTACCGCTTGGCCAAGATGCTACGGTTGCCTACCCGGATCTTGATCTTAAGTTTAATAATAATACCGGCGGATACCTTCTGATTCGCACTTGGACAAGTAATAATAGTATTACTATTGAAATGTATGGTAAGGTTAAACCCGGACAGGAAGTGTTTATTAAAAATACTATACAGTCTGTGATACCCGCTGTTGAGCAACGCTTGGTTGATGAAACATTGGCACCTGGTGCATCAATATTGAAGCAACAGGGACAGCCCGGATATATTGTTAATTCTGTGCGTACTGTTAAAGTTAATGGAGTAACCGTCAGCAGTGAACCATTAAAGCAGAGTCGTTATTCACCGTTACCAAAAATTTACTCAGTGGGACGGTAATTCACTAAATAATCTATAAAAAAAGGAACAATTTTAAAGAATAGCATTTTTAACAGAAATTTAACTGCGAATGGAATAGGGGGATTTTAATGAAGAAATTGATGCTTGGTAATGATGCTATCGCTAGAGGAGCTTATGAGGCAGGGGTTGCGATAGCTACAGCATATCCTGGAACACCAAGTACGGAAATAACGGAAAGTTTAGCAAAGTATAATGAAGTTTATGCAGAATGGTCACCTAATGAGAAAGTGGCCCTGGAAGTGGCCATCGGAGGTTCCTTAGCAGGAGCCCGCACAATCTGTTCAATGAAGCATGTAGGTTTAAACGTGGCAGCCGATCCTTTGTTTACAGTATCTTATACCGGAATTAACGGTGGTTTAGTAGTGGTGGTCGCTGATGATCCGGGAATGCATAGCTCACAGAATGAGCAAGACAGCAGGCACTATGCCCGCGCAGCAAAGATTCCGATGCTTGAACCTTCTGATAGCCAGGAATGTCTTGATTATGTAAAAAAAGCCTATGAAATAAGTGAAACTTTTGATTGCCCTGTTATCGTTAGATTATCAACCAGAATATCACACTCTCAAAGTATCGTCGAAATTCGGGAAAGGGAAGATTTTAAACCTAAAGATTATGTTAAGGACTATAATAAATATGTAATGATGCCGGCAATGGCAAAGAAAAGACATGTTGAAGTAGAAAAAAGAATGGTCGCTTTACAGCAGTATGCGGAGACCGCAAACTTGAATTCCATAGAATGGGGAAGTAAAAAAATAGGTGTAATTACCGGTGGTATCGCTTATCAATACGCTAAAGAAGCTTTTGGTGATGTTTCATATCTCAAAATTGGTATGGATTATCCTCTGCCGGATAACCTTATTGCCACTTTTGCTTCCCAAGTCGAAAAACTTTATGTAGTCGAAGAATTGGAACCGTTTTTTGAGGATTATATTAAAAAACTTGGGATTAGCGTTATTGGAAAAGAACTGCTCCCTTTAGAAGGTGAACTGAGTGCCCGAATAATTAAAGAAAAGATGCTGGGTGTTACAGAGGAAATAATTGAATTGGCAGAAAATATTCCTAATCGGCCACCGGTAATGTGTGCGGGATGTCCGCACCGAGGCATGTTTTATATTATAAAAAAACTTAAACTTAATGTTTGTGGGGATATAGGATGTTATACACTTGGTGCACTTCCGCCAACAGAGGCCATGGATTCATGTGTCTGTATGGGTGCCAGTATTGGTATGGCACACGGAATGGAAAAAGCCAAAGGTCGGGAATTTGCCCAAAAAACTGTAGCAGTGATTGGTGAGTCAACGTTTGTACACTCTGGAATAACCGGGTTGATTGATGTAGTATACAATAAAGGCAACTCTACGGTGATAATTCTGGATAATTCTATAACAGCCATGACCGGGCATCAAGACAACCCTACAACCGGATATACGATTAAAAATGAGATTACCAGACAAGTCGACTTGGTAAAACTTGCCAATGCCATTGGCATCGAAAGAGTGAAAGTTGTTGATCCCTTGGACATTAAGGAATTTGAAAAGGTTGTTAAAGAGGAAATCGCGGCAATTGAACCTTCCGTTATTATTTCTCAAAGGCCTTGTGCTTTATTAAAAAATGTTAAACATGCAGGCCCGTTAAAGATTAATCAAGACAAGTGTAAGAAGTGTAAACAATGCCTATCAATAGGCTGTCCTGCTTTAGTTTACAAGGAGGATTTAATTGAAGTTGATGATACCTTATGTGTAGGGTGCGGATTGTGCGTCAAAATTTGCAAGTTTGATGCATTTGAAGTTAATGGGGAAAAGGGCGGTGCGAATAATGGATAATTTAAATATTATGATTGTCGGTGTGGGCGGACAAGGAACATTATTAGCCAGCAGAATTTTAGGAGCGATCGCCTTTAAATTGAACTATGATGTCAAAGTTTCTGAAGTACATGGCATGTCGCAAAGAGGCGGCAGTGTTGTAACGTATGTAAAATTGGGCAAGAAAATAAATTCGCCTTTAATTGAAATAGGCGAAGCGGATATTATCCTTGCTTTTGAGAAACTTGAAGCCTTAAGATGGAGTGAATATTTGAAAGATGACGGCATGATCATTATTAATGAACAAGAAATTGATCCCATGCCGGTAATAATTGGAAAAGCTAAGTATCCGGTTGAAATAATAAATACGATCAATCAAAAATTCAAGAACGTTTTTCCGTTAGATGCTTTAGAAATTGCTAATAAATGTGGTAATTCAAGGGCAGTTAATATTGTTTTGCTTGGTGTAATGGCGGCGAAAACGACTATAGATAAGCAAGTTTGGGATGAAGCGATGAAGGAAACCATTCCTGAAAAATTGCTTTCGGTTAATATTGAAGCTTTTAATGCCGGATATCAGGCAATATAGAATTGGAATGTAATGTAATTGGAATGTGTAGTGTAGTCACCCACCACTTAAATGCCAAGGCATTTTGAAGTGTGGGCTTGCGGAAACGTGACGCATGAAGCGTTACGCCTGTAGTCCGGTTGATTAGGCCTTAGGTGTTGGGATGTTTACCGAAAGGGGACAGCGAACAACTACGTTATGCCGAAATGTATAGTTAACCTGGGATGCTCACAAGTCCTAGACTCTAAGGGTAATGGTTAAACATCTCTGAGGGGAAAGAGAAGTGTTGTTATCGCAAAAATTGGAATTTAAGATAAGTTTTAATTTTTAGAATACAAATTAGAATAAAAATATTAAAAGATTTCGTGATTTTGCAAAAAAAGCGTTACTAAACGCTTTTTTTATTGTATTGAGTTTGATACTATTTAAAGGAGAGTTTAATAATTGTGCAAAAAGCATGTAGAGAAAGGGTGCGCTAATTGATAACTAAAG
>CAYWSF010000123.1:0-5723 GCA_964460725.1 uncultured Desulfosporosinus sp. | reverse complement strand
CTGTAAGTTTCACGTTTGATCATCCGCATACACCACAGCCGTTCACCCGTATACCGGCTACGGATCGGATTATTCAAAGAAAAAATGAAATATTATGCGACAAATTTCTAGAACTCACCGGAGAGTCTGCTACTATTCGAGACAAAGTAAAAACCATTCAGGAATCTGCACCGGAGCTGTATACAAAAATGATCAGGATCGGTAATATAAAAGAATTATACAAGATATTTTCAACCCGGTTAAACTTGACCAATTAAACTATTTTAGCAATCCGAGCAGGAGGAAGCAAGGGGAAGAACATCCCCTTGCTTCCCATTAGAATGTAACTGGAGAACCGTCCCCCTGTTACACTTACATTTCCGGTTCAGAAAGCGACTTACCGGCTTCAATCAGCGCTTTGCTCCCCAGGAGGAAAAAACCCTGAATGAATAACAGCACGCCGGTTACTATCAATAGCCATTCAATTTTGATAATATCCGATAATGGTCCAAATAAAAGCATACCCAGAGGCATCATTGTACTTGCGATCATCGTTAAAATGCCAAACACCCTGCCCAGAAAATCTGCCTCTACCTTCTCCTGTAATATCACAGTAGCCGGTGTATTAAAGATTGGCATAACTATTCCGGCTAACCCCATGATCGTAAGATAAATCCAAAATATAGGTATAACCCCGAGGGCAAATGTACAGGCACCAAAAACTAAGCATGCTAAGGTCATCGAATGAATCCTATTTTTAAATCCACCCCAATAAACCATAACTATACCACCTAAAATCATCCCGATTGAAAACGTAACTTCAATTGCTGTTAAACGCCAAATATCGTCACCAAAACTACGCGCAACCTGTAGGGGCGTCAAATAGGAAGCAGGTGCGGCAAGGAATATGAAAAATGCACAAAAAAGAAAAAATTGCTTTATATACGCATGATTTCTAATGTAAGTGAACCCTTCACGCATATCGCTGAAATAGTCCGTTGTTTGTTCAGCTTGGGCTTTTGCATGAACAGGTACATACAAAAATAAAACTAATACAGATACGGCAATGGCTGCTGTAATAACATCGAGAAAAAATATGGTTTCAATGTTGGCTATTGTCAACAGTGCACCGCTAAGCATAGGTGATGCCAGTCCAACCATAGCTTGTATGCTTGCATTTGCAGCGTTAACTTTAGTAAGTTTGTCAATTGGTACAATTTGCGGAAGGAAGGCACCGATTGCCGGCGTTTGGATTGCTGTACCAAGCGCGCGTATAGCTGAAATTACAAAAAGTAACCAAAGCGAATCATATCCCATCAAAAATAGTATTGCTAAGACAAGAGTTGCCAAGGCAATCGCCGAATCAGATAAAACAATAAGTGTTTTTCGATTATAACGGTCAGCCCATACCCCTGCAAAAGGAGAAAGAAAGAAGGTAGGAAGAAAACCACAAATGATCGCTATCGTCATCATTATGCCTGACTTTGTTGTTAATGTGATATGCCACATAATTGCATATGAAACCAGCGATGAGCCAAAAAGTGATATAGTCTGGCTAAACAAAAAGAGGAAGATATTCTTTTTCCAATTATCTTTCATATTTTAGAACCATCCTAACGGTATAACCTTTTTAAGTACTTAACTTCCTTTTTTCAAGTTCTTAACTTATTAAATGGTTTTTAATTTTTGTGAGCGCAATTTTATCACTGCACTGCTTTTTTGATGCGCTGCAAACCTTCTTCCAACACAGAACGGGCACACCCAAAATTCAATCGTGCAAAGCCTTCTCCGCCCGGTCCAAATAGATGACCTGCGCTTAACCCCACCCCTGCCCGGTGAACCAGAAATTTCTGTAAGGCTTTAGGTTCCATCCCTAAGGCTCTGAAGTCGAGCCAGATAAGATAGGTACCTTCAGGCTGAATAGCTTTAATTTGAGGCAGTTCCCGATCAAGAAAGGAGGTTAAGAATTTTACATTTCCTAACAAGTAGTGCATTAATTGATCCAGCCAGTTGCCGCCATGTCTATAAGCAGCTTCCAGTGCCGTTATTCCAAATACATTTGGGTGATTAATCCCGGTTAAGTTAAGAGATGCTCGAAACGCATGCCGGTACTTGGCGTTAGGAATGAGCAAATTTGCCGTCTGTAAACCCGCTAAATTAAATGTTTTACTGGGAGCTGTACAAACAATTGAATGCTCTGCTAATTCCGGAGATAGAGATAAAAAGGGAATATGATGATATCCTTCAAAAATAAGATCCGAGTGGATTTCATCTGAGATGAGCAGAACACCATAAGCTACGCAGAGCTGTCCTAATCTTTCCAGTTCATCCTTTTCCCATACCCGTCCAACAGGATTGTGCGGATTGCATAGAATCATCATCTTGACCCCACCGGCAAACTTCTCCTCCAAGTCCGTAAAATCCATAGTGTACCGGCCATTATTCAAAATAAGCTGACTGCCAACAAGCTCACGCTTGTGATTTTTGACAACATTAAAAAAAGGCGGATACACCGGAAACTGAACAAGGATCTTATCTCCCGGCTCAGTTAAACTTCGCACCAATTCATTTAAAGCAGGCACAATTCCCGGGCTAAATGTGATCCAGTCTTTTTGAATCTCCCAACCATGGCGCTTTTGCATCCAATCGATCACTGATTCATAATATCTATCCATTCCGTCAGAATAACCATATATCCCATGTTTTGCCCGGTTCACGAGGGCCTCAACCACCGCTTCCGGAGCCGGAAAGTCCATATCCGCAACCCACATCGGCAAAATATCTTCACGTCCAAACGTGCGTTGATTGAAATCCCACTTAATTGAATTCGTATCATACCGATCGATCACTTGGTCGAAATTGTAATGTTTAAAATCAGTTTGCAAAGCTGTCACCTCACCCTATCTTCTACGCTGTTAAATCATATCCCTATTCTACATTAGCTACAAGTTTCTCCTGCATGAGGGTTCAAAATAATAAGTTGCTGCTACCATTTTGAACATATAATATCCCGACCTGTCAAAAAGACAAAAAATAGCCCCCCGATGATTAAACCGGTAAGGCTATCAATGTTTAACTCTTTATTATTGTTTAATTATTGTTTAACAAATACTACATTAATTGCTTTTATGAGGGCTTCAACCGTATCACCTTTTTTAAACCCGCTTTCTTCAAGGCTTTCCCGCGTCATCACGGACGCGACTTCCGGTGCATTGTTTCAACCATCAACACTTATTTTGACCATAGCCATAAGATCATCAGACTGAATCTCTTCAACAACACCAACCAGCTTGTTTCTTACTCCTGTTTCCATAAAGAAACCTCCTTGTAATTCTAATTACGTAATTATGTTTACCAAAGGTATGCATAATTATACTGGTTTAGTTTATTTATGGACATTTCGGTCTTGGGATTTATATGGTTCACTGAATGTTCATAGATAGATAAACGGCTATTGATTTCTGAACCTCCAATTCATGGTAATTAATAAATAAATTATTTAACTGATCGAAAAATAACATGTTCCAAGAGAAGTGAACATACTACACCGACTACGAAACCATTGCCGAGGATAGGACGCAGACTAGCCGGAAAAACAGCTACCTCATCCGATGGTAAGAAAGCCACAATAACCCCCACCAAGATCGGTAAACTGATCAAGAGTGCATTATCAAACTGAGACGTACTCGGCGTATTAATTGCCTCGAAAGCAACGGTCAATCCTGCAGCTACTTGGGTACACATTGTAAACAATAAAACACAGCCAACCACCACTGAGGGAATTAAGGACAGATAGAATAATACCAGCGGTAAAAAAGCAAGGATAAGCATGGCTATGCCGGTGGGAACCAGAGACCGACGGGCTGCACAGCCGGTTGAGGCAATAATCCCAGGGCTGAAAGAAAAATTAACCGGTCCAATCACACCCATGAACCCAGCTAGGACATTGCTTAGGCCGGTAACGGTAATTCCGCCGGTAATGCGCCGGGACATGTGATCAGCCCGTAAAACCGAACCCACCGCCTGGATGGAGCCCAGGTCATTGATGGACAAGCCCAGGTAACAGAGCAAAAAAGCGATCAGCAGTCCCGGCTCAAAGACCAGGGATGTAGTCATACCTGTAAAAAAGGTGGCTGCCGGACTCAGTTCTCCTACGCTGGAACCGGAAATCCAAGCCGGATTAACTATGAAATACGCTAGGCTCCCCAGCAGCATCGCCCAGAGGATAAGGGTAGACTTCCATAAACCCCGCAAAAAACGCTGTCCAACAAACATTAAAAGTATAAAGACAAAAGCAAAAATCAAATGGCGAGCAGGTGATGCTCCTTGATCGTTGCTGATCAGCTGCAAAATAGTTGGTGTCAGGGTAAATGCTACCAGCAAGAGTATCACTGCTACTACCCGGGGAGTAAAAAGGGACTGCAAGCGGCTGAAAAGCCCGGTAATAGCCAATAGTGCCAGCACTAAGCCGCAAATTAGAATACTGGAATAAATGGCTTGGGGCGAACTGCCCTGGGAAGCCAGGATCCCTACTAATAGTACCGCTGCCGGACCAATAACCAGCGGCAAACGATGCCCCCAGAATATCTGAACAAGCAGCGCCAATCCCATAACAGCACAAAGCTTTTGCAGGTACAAAATCTCCATTACTGAAGAATTATCCGTGCTGCCCAGGACCTTGCCAATAATGACCACCGACGGCAAGGTTACCGCCAACCACTGTAAACCATACAGTAAGTTTTCTTTCCAGGGAGGCCTGTCCTCTAACCGGTATTTGAGGTCCATAAACTCATCATCTCATTCATTATTTTTTGCTATTGAATCCCCTCAACGGCTTTTTCTCTTTTTTAAAGCTTCCCCAATTTACCAATTAAGTTTCTAAAATAAACACAAACTATAATTGTATAATTCGATGGTAACCCATTTTTTCCTTCCTAAGCTGCTTGTTAGTAGTATTAAAAACATTAAATAAGTTATCTTTTGGATCTATTACCTTACTTAGGTAAAGGCCTATTCTTCATGTTATTTAATATTGATATTTGCTCTTCATCTAAGCCGAGTTCCTTTAACTTCGTCTTCACCTCATCTGTTATTATACCCCCTGCATCTTGAATGATTTTCATTGCATTTTGCATTTTTTCCATGTCTAACGGGTTGCCACCCTGGAATTGATTTCTGCCATTTTTACCAAAGTCTCCTTGCGGAAATTCCCCTTTATCACCCATCATTGAACCTAAATCGCTTATATTCAAGTTTCCGGCACTAACTAATTTATTAGGATTGGCTGTTTGTTCAACAGTTGTACTTGGGATAGTACCTTCAATCTGACCTAAAACACTTTCGGAACGAAGATCTCCAAGCAAAATAAATGATTTGACTGCTTTTTCGTATTCCTCGTATGAGCAGAATGCCGTTGCATCATTTTTTACATAATCAGCAATTAGTGTATTTATTTTTTCTACTTTAGCTTTAAATTTTCCATCAGCAAAGTAACTGTCAATCAGCTCCCGTATATACTGATGATATTTTTTCAGATATTCATGATTTGTGAACAGCTTTTCAAAGAGCGGTCGGTCTGCCATTTCTACACCACTTACCGGTGTGTCAATCGGAAAGTTAATTACTGAAGCTGCATCTCTGCTTTGAAAACCACCCCAAGCCAAGTTATAATCCCAAGGCAAGATGGTAATCTTGCCATCTTGCTCGTAAAGATAATAATTTTGGGCCATAGACGATGAGTAACT
>CAYWSF010000122.1:1508-5739 GCA_964460725.1 uncultured Desulfosporosinus sp. | reverse complement strand
GGCAGGTTATACTCCTGTGACACCAATTACAGTAACCGTAACAAAGATCGGCACAGGGAATATCACAAACCTTACAGCCGCCTTAAGCGGAGCCGATGCAGGTAATTTTACATTGGGAACATTGGATGCGGCAACACTTGACAGCACAACTACGTCCGCCACACTTATACTGCGACAGTAACGGTAACTGCGGATAATGGCGTCAGTCAGAGCTATAATATAAGCTTTACCGTGAAGGCACCTTCCGGAAGCAGTTCGCCTTCAACGCCCCCAACGTCTGATTATAATGCGGATATCAAAGTGACTGACACTTCAGATGGCAGTACAACAGAGACTACACAGCCGGTTACTGTCCACGTAGGTACCGGCAGAGCGGTCGTAGATGTGGGTTCCCAGGGCAACCTTATATCAGACAGGCAAACCTCTGTCATATCAGTACCCTCAATCCCCAACGTAGATACCTATTCTATTGGCATTCCCGTACCGGATTTATCAACGCCTGCCAAGCAAGGTACCCTAACCGTTGATACCGTTACGGGCAACATTACCGTTCCGTCAAATATGCTGACCGGTGTTGCGGGGATCAGTGGAAACAAGGCTGAGATCTCTATCGGCCAGGGAGATAAAGACAAACTGCCTGACGATGTAAAAGCCGCCATTGGAGATAAGCAGCTCATCCAGCTCTCACTGTCCATTGACGGCAAACAAACTGACTGGAGCAACCCTGTTGTGCCGGTAACGGTGGGTATACCCTATACGCCGACAGCGGCGGAACTAGCCGATCCGGAGAGCATTGTTATCTGGTACATTGACGGCAGCGGCAAGGTGGTACCGGTACCCAACGGCCGTTACAACCCGGCTACCGGAACTGTGACCTTCTTCACCACCCACTTCAGCGACTACGCAGTGGCCTATGTCCATAAGACCTTCAGCGACCTTGGCGGAGTGGAATGGGCAAGAAAGGCGATCGAGGTTATAGCCTCCAAGGGCATAACCGACGGAACCGGCAATGGTGCCTTCTCACCAAACGTAAAGATCACCAGAGCCGATTATATGGTACAGCTCATCAATACTTTAGGACTTACTGCCGAATTCACCGACAACTTCGACGATGTGAAGCCGGACGCCTATTACTATAATGCTGTAGGCGTCGCCAAAAAGCTGGGCATCGCCGGCAGCGGAAACAACCTCTTCAATCCGTCAGAAAACATATCCAGACAGGACATGCTGGTACTGGCCGCTCGCGCTCTGCAGAAATACCAGGGGTTAAAAGCGGCAGATAACAGCACCGCTCTGGAAAAGTTCAGCGATAAGAAGGATATCGCGCAGTATGCGGTAAATAGCCTGAATACTCTGGTTAGTGCCGGATTGTTCGAAGGCTCGGGAAACAAACTGAATCCGCGCTCTTATGTGACACGGGCTGAAGCGGCGGTATTCCTCTACAATATCTACAATAAATACCCGGCAGCTCCGGTTTTCACTGCTTCCACACTGTCCAGGCTTGCAGGGCATAACAAAGTCGACACGGCTCTGTTTGTTGCCAAGGCAGCTTACCCGGATAAGGTGACTAATGTTGTTTTAGCTACAGCGGATAATTATCCGGATGCTCTGGCAGGAAGTGTACTGGCCTACCAGCTCGACGCTCCTATTCTTTTGGTGGGCAGCTCGGAAACTGATCAGGAAAAGGTCAGAGCTTACCTGAATGCTAATCTGGAGCCGGAAGGAACGGTCTATATCCTGGGCGGAACCAGCGTTGTCAGTCAAAGCTTCGCAGATAAATTAAGCACCGGCAAAATCACAAACATCAGCCGGATCGCCGGTTATGACCGTTATGCTACCTCCGCCAAAATAGCGGAGCAACTAAACGTCAAGACCGGAACTCCGGTAGTGCTGGTCAGCGGAGAAAACTACCCGGACGCTTTGGCTGTCAGCAGTATCGCAGCTCAGAATCAGTTTCCCATCCTCCTGGTTCAAAAGAACGGAATCAGCGACGCCGTAAGCCAGAGAATCGCCGCTATCAAGCCGGATAAGGTATACATCATCGGCCTTGAGGGAGCAATCAGCAAAGCAGCGGATAGCCAAGTTGCCGGGCTTACCGGTCTGGCGGCAGAGGATATCGTAAGAATCGGCGGCTTCGACCGTTATGCCACCTCTCTGGCTGTCGCGGAATACTTCAATTTAGGAAGCCAGACTGTCTGCATAGCCACCGGAAAAAACTATCCGGATGCTCTGGCCGGCAGTGTTTATGCCGCCAAATACAAGGCTCCGATTATCTTGACAGACAGCACACTATCTGCGCAGACAGCCGATTTCGTGCAGTCCAGAAAACCGTCTGAAACAGTCATCTTCGGCGGTGAGGCAGTGGTCGGCATAACCATTGAACAGCAGATAAAGCAATTGCTCAAGCAATAAAGCAATTCGCTCTAGTGACAACGCAGTTTTCCCCGAAAGAAAAGGATTGATTGTAAGGAGATAAGAACTATACAGCTCCCGGATAACGATTTCTAAGCATCAAGTGGAGTAAAAACTCCACCTGATGCTTAGAACAGGAAAATGAAGTTTTGTACGAGAAACTGGTGCGGTAGTCTTGCACACCGGGAACTGTACGGGTTGAGCCGAGTAATCGGCACGTCTACCGTGACGCGAAACAACTCTTGCAAGAAAAACAGCGGGTCTTTTAAAGCCGCTGTTCTTGAAAGCTGATTTTTAGTTCTTTGCCAAGTGCATTGGCAACCTTAGTTAAAAATTCTATACTAGGATTATATTCGCCGCTTTCCAAACGTGAAATTGCAGATTGCTTTGTGTTAATCTTATCGGCCAGTTCTTTTTGGCTTAACCCCTGTTCTAATCGGAGTCTAATTATTTCATGTTTAATATCATAGAGTACTTTGAGATCATCATATTCCTTTTGAACTTCTGGATTCTGAAATAATTGTTTTTTCACTTGGTCATGATTCACTTTGATCACTTCCTTTAAGGTAATTAGTCATTCGTTTTATCGAAATATCTAAATCTGTTTTAGGAGTTTTCTTCGAAGTTTTCCGAATACCGTGAAGTAAGATAAATTTGCCCTGGTCGTAGCTAAAATAGAAAATCCTAAAATCATTTGTACTCTGTTTAATACGCAGTTCCCATAATTTGTTATATGATCCTTCCAGCTTTTTTATGAGGATAACCGAGGTAAAGACCGAATTCTTGTAGAACGATCAATCTCTCGCAAGGTTTTCGCTTGTTCTTTAGAATTAAGCTGACTAATAAACTCCATTAAGGGACAATAGACATCTTCAGTATAGTATTCAATCTCATACAAGTTTGATCACCTTATATTTATAGATAAACAATATCACATATATGTTATGATATCAAGTGAAAGAGTTACTTTGCTCAACTCCTAGAACGCTGTTGCAAATTAGCCAAGACTGGACGAAATGATCTGACGCTTTTTTAGCGTCCTTTTTATTTGGAAGTTATTGGTTTGAATGAGTTAGAGGAATTCAGGGGTAATATTGTTGAAACCACTGAAAAAAGGGTCCTGTCATTCTGAGGCGAAGCCGAAGAATCTTATAATTTCAGTAGGTTTAAGATCCTTCACTAACGTTCAGGATGACAAAGTAAATGTTACAAGGATGACAAAATAGAACTTTTTCATTGGCCTTCATATTTGTTAACGGTTGGGACAAAATTAGTGATTTCCCGACAGCCCCTTTTTGCTTTGATTCAAATATTAGCATAGTATTGACATACTAAATGATTAGCAATTATAATTGAATTGCAGAATAGCTGGATATGGCCAGAGAGGAGGCCGAAAGTGAACGCGAAGATAGATTTAGCCTTAAATATGTTCTATCAGAGGCAGATTTCTACTCGGGAACAATTACTGAATGAAATGCTGCGCATAAAAATGGTTAGCAAAAACCTTGTGGAAGATACAAACATCACCAAGGATAAGGAAAAGCTTTTTCAGTTTATGAAGAAGATAACTGAAGACGAACTGGGCTTTTTTCCGGCTGACAGAGACGATTTTTATGAGATTTTTCAGATTCTCAAAGATATTGATTTAATAGATTTTACCCTTGAGGTCTATAAAAACGATCGCTTAGGGAAAGTAATTTCACCGAGATATTTGAACAGGTATATCAGTGAGAAGATCCGGCAGTTACAGCCAAAAAAGATACTTATTACTGAGGCAGAAAAGCATTTATCCGGGCTGAGAGAATTAATAAAACAAAGC
>CAYWSF010000122.1:0-1408 GCA_964460725.1 uncultured Desulfosporosinus sp. | reverse complement strand
TATTACTGAGGCAGAAAAGCATTTATCCGGGCTGAGAGAATTAATAAAACAAAGCCCTGATTCTGAGCTGACATTAACAACCCAGCTAAAACCGATGAACTTACTACTAAAGTTAGCCTTTGGGGAAAATCCAAACGTGACAATCCGTTTTGAATCAATATACACAGATTGCTTGCAGGATGCGAAATTTGATTATATTTATACACTACCCACCTTTGGCTATAAATCTGATGAATTAGGCCGGACATTTATTACGCGAGATAGTGATGGCGTAGCCCTTGAGAATATGCTGGGGCATTTAAATGCGCCCGGTACACTGGACATCATAGTTCCCGCAAAAATAACCTTTGCCAGTCAGGGATACGAAAAGCTAAGGTCGTACATAACAGATAACTTTAGTGTCAAGAACATCTACATTTTACCGGAGGGAACCTTTCGACCGGTGACAGCAATCAAAACATACTTTTTTACAATCACCAGCGGTCCGCAAAATAACGTTGAAATAGGCACGATGGATCTAGATAAAAGTATGTTCAAGGTTACAGATAAAAAGATGATCCCAACCAGGGAATTTTTAACCCACGAGGACTGGAGAATTGAGTTGCTGTTGTCTGACGACGATGAAAACATTCAAAGGTTTAAAAGCTCTAACTTAGAAAAAGTAAAATTAAAAGAAGTGGCAGAAGTATTTCGAGGTAAATCCATCTTAAAAAAGGATACCATCCCCGGCAGCATCAGTATTCTTAATATCTCCAACATTGAGAATGGTGAGATTAATTATTCAGATATGGATACCATTGAAGAGGACAAGCGCAAAATCAAACGCTATGAACTGTTAAGCGGCGATGTTGTTCTCTCATGCAGGGGTACTGCAATTAAGTCGGCTGTATTTGAAGTGCAAAACAAAACAATTATTGCTTCAGCTAACCTGATTGTAATTAGGCCGAAGGAAAAGGTGAGCGGTGAGTATATAAAGATCTTCATGGAGAGCCCGATTGGGCTAGCGATAATTAAGAGTTTCCAGCGGGGAACGAAAATAATGAATATTAACCATGCGGACATTATGGAGATGGAAATTCCCTTACTACCCATAGAGGAGCAAAAGGAAATGATCGCCAACTATAATAGTGAGCTTGCTATCTATAAAAAAACCATCAGCAAAGCAGAAAACCGATGGACAAAAATAAAAGATAATCTCTACAACAAACTAACTTAGGAGGGTTTAAACAATGGCAGTAAATTTGGAATTCCGAAAATAAATTATGGGAAATGGCTGATAAACTAAGGGGAAATATTCAACCTTCCGATTACAAGGCTGTAATATTAGGACTTATTTTCTTAAAATACATTTCAGACAGCTTTGAAGAAAAATATAACGAATTGGTGGCCGAAGGCGCCGGCTTTGAGG
>CAYWSF010000121.1:4076-5765 GCA_964460725.1 uncultured Desulfosporosinus sp. | reverse complement strand
AAGCGTTTGACCACCTGCATATGCTCTTTGGCCGACCCATATACACCCGCGCTATTGGAGCATATATAAATCTTGGCTCAACCATTACGTATTCTTATGATCATAGAATGCTCTTTTGAGCTTTATTATATACTGGAAATTCTTAGGGCCCAATTTTATTTTTGTGTGCACTCACATATTATAATGCAGTTTTGAAAGACAATTTTTATGAAGGAAATTGGTGATGGCGTTTTTCATACTATGACATATTCAGGTTGTGATTAATTATCGGTAGTCAACATCCACCTCCTTGAGCGCTACAGCTATTATTAAATTTCATGGTGTAATATTACACCCATTGGGCATAAAACTCAATATATGGTTACTCATTTTTTTTATTAATATGGATGATATAGATTATTCCTTATACAGTTAAAAAAGCTGCTGGTTGAGAATCCTACTTTCTCAACCAGCAGCCTTAGTATTACTATAACCGAATTAAATGCTTATATATCAACATTGACCTGATTCCTCAATTTGTTTATAAGTTCTTTATGAGGGATTAGTGGCATACCTGCAGCACTTTGTGCTCCTGCTTCATTTTTCTGTTATATGAATCATATTGCAATCATTTCCAGGAAAGCACCGATTCGGGTGTTAATTTGTCCCGCATCTCCCTGAGAATAATCCGTATCCAGGCGAAGATAAGGCAATTCTTTTTCGTTCATAATATATCTTTTGACCATGTCCGCTTCAACAGCAAAGGTATGACAAGCATGTAAAATTACTTCAACCACCCCGTCAATCTGGTAATCATTTATCATTTCATCAATGGCTTCGAATCGTCCTGGATTTGGGCTCATAACAGAACAATTTATTCGAAGATACTTTTCTGCAAGTGCAACATAGGGATCTTTATTTTCATCGACAAGGTCTTTTTGGGTCCTCGGTCCGTTGCAGCTGTCAAAGGCGACAACATCGGCACCAAGTACCTCAATTTGTTTAATAACTTTGTCTCTAACTCCTACGTTCGGACAACCGGTCATTAAGATTCTTGGTCTGGAACTTTTGCCTTTATAGTTTTTTTCATATTCCTCTTTTAAACTCTTTGTTTTTTCTGTCATGGTATTAATCTTTTCCTCAGATGTAAACATGAATTCCATGGATTCGCTAATCGTACTAAGTTCATATCCTGATAAAGGGCTTGGTTTTAATGTTCCTACTTCATATAGCTCGACCATGGCCTGGCGTTCTTTGTTTTTCTGCTTGATTGCCCGGCGAATATCTTCCTCGGTAATGGTCACGTCAAGCTGTTTTTCAATATACTCCTTGGTACTATATATCTGTTTGAGCCAATAATCCAAAGCGCCTGCCCCGTCGCGTCCCGGGGGCAATTGCATAACATGAACGGGCTTCATTTCACCAAGCAGCTCAAACATTTTCTTTTTTCCGTCACAGGTGGTCTCAGCTAATATCATATCTGAAAAAAAGTAGTAAGGGCAGGTATCGGATAGTGCATGGCCGAAACTCGCCTTAATCATTGGACACAAGGTCTTGGGAAGCCTGCTTTCCGCAACATCAATGCCTTCTTCGCTTCTACCGCATAGCCCAACTGACACGGCACCTGCTGCCATAATCAATTCATACGGAGTATAGGCGCAGAAAATACCAACGACCTTTTTCCCGCTTTCTTTTAAGTCCTTCATCTGG
>CAYWSF010000121.1:1807-4066 GCA_964460725.1 uncultured Desulfosporosinus sp. | reverse complement strand
TGGATAATCGACAAAATCTTTTGGTAATCTTAACATAACTAATCATTCTCCTTTAAATTTTATTAATTACTTTTTTGTTTTGCGATTAAGGCAGCACCCAGAGCGCCGGCATATTTGCCCATTTCATGCCCGATAATGTTCTGATGAAGCCTTTCACTAAGCATTCGGATAAAATAATTGCTAAGACTTAGCCCACCCGTCAGGATGCAAGGCCCGGTAATTACGTGACTCCCGCAAAGCTGACCGACTTTATTCACGATGGAGTTAATCACACCTGCCGCAATATTTTCCCTGGATTCTCCGTTGCCCATATAACCAATAACCTCAGATTCGGCAAATACTGTACACATTGAACTAATGACAATGGGGACACCTTTCTCGGCCAGAGCAAACATCTCGTTAATTTCTACATTCAGACGGTTAGCTAATATCTCAATAAATTTTCCTGTTCCGGCCGAACATTTGTCGTTCATGAGAAATCGACTAACCTGACCGTTCTCCAAGGAGATTACTTTGGTGTCCTGTCCGCCCACATCAATCACAGTACAATCTCTACCAAGTAAATAGTAGGAACCCCTGCCATGGCAGGTAATTTCCGTGACAGATTGTAGGGCATACGGAACAGAGACTCTTCCATATCCGGTCGAAAAAGTGATGGAATTCGGGTCGCGCACGTCATAACCACGTTGAAGCAGCATATCTTGTATCAATTTAGCAGTTTCCTTGCTGTTCCAACCCGAAGGCATGGTGAATGAATACACAATCTTATTACCATCATAAACAACAGTTTTGGCCGCTGTTGAACCAATATCAATTCCTATATAATTCATTGCTTTGACCTTTCCTTTCATTCATATGCCTATACACGGTTATTCTTTACGCAGCCATTTATTTAATCTCACTACGATTATTAATTTCTCTAAGGTAATCTTACTCAAGTCCTAATAACACTCCATTTTGAGTAACTCATCCCAGTTGTGGGGGGTGCACTATAACCAGCAGCACTAAGTAAATTCTTTCTATAGGTCATAATTATTGATGAATAAATAATTATCTTTGTTTACCCTGGATTACATGTAAATTATCCTTCATATCACTATTTTAAAATGTCATCTTTTTGTGTAAAATTCAATCAAACTAATTACCATCCACAAGGAAGTTGTTTCATGAATCTTTTTTACTCATTCATGAATATCTTATCAGCAGCAGCTATTTTGGGCATATCTTCCTGGTGTTGATGTATCTTCCTCAGGAGGCAGGCTTTCTTTATCCAGATACCCCAAAAGGTGATGGCAATAAGCCCCGAATTCCCTGCTCCAGCGATCTCGGGGATGCTGCAAGACATTAGGTATATCCTCAATAAATTCTCCCGGATTCCCTTTCATCACAACAATTCGGCTGGCGAGGAAAACAGCCTCCTCAATGCTATGGGTGACAAAAATAATGGTAAGCTGGGATTCCAGCCATAAGGCCAGCAATTCCTGCTGCATACGTAAGCGGGTGTGGGCATCCAGGGCGCCAAAAGGCTCATCCATATATAAAATCTTAGGCTGGGTGGCGAGGGCCCTGGCAATGGCTACTCTCTGGCGCATTCCGCCGGATAATTCATGGGGATAGCTATGGATAAAATCCTCTAAGCCCAGATTGACCAAAGCTGCCTTGGCTTTGGACCGGCGCTCTCTTTTTTTCACGCCTTGCATTTCCAGGCTGAGCCCCACATTATCCAAAACATCCCGCCAGGGCAAAAGGGAGTATTCCTGAAAAACCATTTGGGCTTCGCTAATGGGAGCGGTTAGAGGTTTGCCTAGAACCTCAATTTGGCCGGAAGTAGGTTTAAGTAAGCCTGCAATCAGATGCAAAAGGGTGCTTTTACCGCAGCCGCTTTCTCCTAATAGACAAAGGAATTCATTGTTTTTAATTTCTAAATCAATATTCTGCAAGGCCTTTACCTGCATGCCTCTTTCGCTGGTATAGGTTTTATGCAGATTTTTTGTGGAGATAATGCACATGTTTCTCTCTTCCTTATTTGCTTTGGGATTGCCACTTAAATGCTTTGCGATTAATTTTCGTAAACAGACCGTCAATGATGGTGCTGACAATGCTGATGGCCACAATACCGGCAATTACCACATCAATACGGGTAACCTGATAGGCATGGGAAATCATATACCCAATTCCGGAAATGCTGCCAGGGAGCATTTCGGCGCAGATTAAGCACATCCAGGCTGTACCCAAGCCTACCTGTAAACCGGTGAAAAC
>CAYWSF010000121.1:0-1797 GCA_964460725.1 uncultured Desulfosporosinus sp. | reverse complement strand
GGCAAAGCGGCGGGGAGCAATATTTTGATAATCATCTGACAGGTATTTGCCCCCATTGAGCGAGCCGCATCAATCAGGGTCTTTCTCACATTGCGAATGCCAAAGATAACATTGCTTAAAACAGGGAAAAATGCCCCTAAAAAGATAATGATAATCATGGAAATCCGCATATTGTTTAAAATCATATATCCGGTTTGCCCCACCCTTAAATGGAGAACACTGGCCAGACTGGCTATGCCAAACCAGGCCAAAACCAGGGGAACCCAAGCCAAAGGGGGAACAGAGCGGAAAAAACTTAAAAAAGGCAAAAGCAGGCGCTCATTAAAGGAGTTCAGGCCGATGATAATGCCCAAAGGCAGAGCCAAAAGCACGGCAAAAAGATACCCGCATGCCACCCGCAGCAGGCTGATATAGGTGTTTTTTAAAATAGAGCCTACCCCAATGACGCTTTCCGTCGGATGGAGTAAAAGATCTAAAACCCCACCGATAGTGGGCAAGGCCAGGGGATTGGCCACTTTAATGGACATGCCATGCCAAAAGAGCAGGAATAAGATGGGTAATATAAAAGACAACCAGGTATATTTAAACTTTTTCATACAGCCCCACCTTTAGTCTTGAAAACGGTAAGAGCAGTCGGTCACGCTCTTACCGCTTCGAGAGGAGTGTAGATGCCTAGAGGTTTTTGGCGTTATTATAAACGCTTAAGTCGAAAATCTGATCCTTCACTTCATCCATGGTTTTATCTTTAAAGGCTCCCTTTAAGGTGCCGTTTTCCAAAAGCACGGAATAAGTCAAAGCACAATGGTCAAGCCAATTTTGATTGGCTTCGGTGGTATATACTGTCATGGTATTTTTGGCAGCCCGTTCATCTACGCCCATCCAATCGGCGACGATTTGCCCGGCGCTGTCCTTGTTGTTATTGGCAAAATCAGAGGCCACGGTTAAGAGCTTATAAAAATACTCAATCTCCGTTCTGTTTTTAGCCAGGGCATCACTGGAGGCAGAAAAGACGCAGCAGGGGAAATCTACCCAGCGGCCGGCAGGAGGCAAATCTTTCAAGTCGATAATCAGCTTGCCGGCATCCTGTAAAAGGGCTAATTCCGGATAGGGGGAAGGGCCAACCCAGGCTTCAACCTCTCCACTGGCTAAGGAAGGGATTAAATTCGCCGTACCTTTTAAATTGATGAGGAGAATATCCGCATTTAAGTCCTCCGGGTTTTCCGTAACGCTTAAGCCAAGGTTTTCACATGATTCCTCAAATAAAATCACCGGGGCATTAGCCGGGGAGTGATAACCGATTTTAACCGGTTCCTTTTTGTCCTTTACATAAGCAATGAATTCATCAAAATTATTGGCCTGCATTTTATGAGAGCCGATTAAACCGATGCCATCAGCATGGATAGGTCCTAAGATCTTCATAGAGGAGCCTTGGTCAATATTGGTAATAGGCAGGCCAATGGAGGATAAGGCCAGCTGTAATTGGCCTTGAGCCATCATGGTCATGACTTCTCCGCCATTATTGGCAACGACGACATCAATATTGGCAATATCCTTGCCATCGGCAACCAGTATATATTTTTCTTTTTCCAAAACCTCTTTTAAGTAGACGCCTTTATTTTCAAAGGCCTGGCCTTGCTTGGCGGCAACAATTAAGGGCGCCTGATGATTGCTGAACATATAGCCAATGGCTAAGGTAGGCAACTCAACGGGCTTTTGGCTGTCGCCATCTGCCGGAGAAACGGTGGCGGTTTTACTATCGCCGCAGCCAAGGAGTGAAAAGACCAGAAAGATACAGAG
>CAYWSF010000120.1:0-5768 GCA_964460725.1 uncultured Desulfosporosinus sp. | reverse complement strand
GAGTTTTTGACGCATGCGTTAAATATAGTATTCAGTCAAATCAACGCTTTCAAGTTGCTGAATTGCGATAATTAGGCATTTGGCATTTAATCTTCGCGTTATAGTAATTGTCAAGTATTTTGCATATACATTTTTATCTGTATAGTCTTACATGTACAGAAAGTATTTCATATAATACAGCATTACAAGCAATAAGGAGGCGTCGCTGCGATGCGTACTACACTTATTAATGCTGAATTGTCTGCCGGCAACGCGGACGGGGCGATCAAGTCAAATTCGCCTATCGATGACCCGGCCATTTTAACGACAGACATTGAATTCGCTCCCGGTCAAGACATGCTGGAAGTCAGCTTAGTTGTTGATACCGGTATTCCTAATAACTTATCTCCACCTCAAGAGAATCCGCTTGCTCAAACGATGGGCGTTGAACCTTGGGAACCTGTGTGCATTATCGCTGAAAAAGTTTTCGCCGGCTGTCAACAACGGGAATGTATCCCGGCCTTCAAAGTCGCCTTGAGCATGGGGATACCTCCCTTTACTTTTATTGACCTTTCATTCGGTAACGGTGTCATTGTCCAACCCAGCATTATAATCACACCGCTGCCATCTCACCCAAACTTCTCCAGGCTGCAGTTTACGATACATATACCGTATAGGCTCAGACTCCGGGATTCAGACGGGCAAATGTTCACTCAAAAAGGCAATCTACCCGACATCAATAAGGACATTGTCATGTACTACCCATCGACCAGACCGGAATTCGACCTCAATCTGCGCGTGGAGACGCGGACAGAAATCATTACCGGCCCACTCTGCAAGTCAACAACCGTTCAACTTTCCATCAGCAGCTTAGTCGTCACCAAAGTGACCGGACCGGTGCAACTGTTCATTCCATCATTCAGATGCTGCCCTGAACCGCGTGGGTGCGAAGAGTATCAACCACACAATCCACGCATTGACTGTTTAAATCCCGACACTAAACCGTTCCCAAGCGATTTCTTCCCGCCTCGTAGAATGGCTTGAATAATGGCTTGAATAATGACTTGAATAATGACTTGAATTTTTAATTGCTTGACCTCCCTATCTTGGCTGACACCTTATATAAAGATAATTGATCGGACATAGCAAAAAAGACCTCATATTGAGGTCTTTTTTGTTAGCTGGAAAGGTGCAATTAGCAATTCTTTGGCTTTATCAAAGCCTTTCTAACACGGACAGAAAGGAAAACTGGGGAATGAGGAGTAATGGGCAACTATATGCACCCTAACAGTGCGTCTGTTGCAGAGGTTAGTTTCCGGTAAAACGAAACAAAATTCTCCTGCATTTACATTTTGTTCACAGCGAATAAGCGTGCCGGGTATAGTTACTTCACGTACTTTAAAACCTCTTGTAAAAAAGGTCCCTTGAACATTTTCACAAATTAACACACCGACAGCAACATTCCTGCCGACACAAACATTATCTAGTTCTACTCTTACTTTTAAAAATCTTCCAACGCAATTTAACTCGACATTTTGAATAGTAAAATCCTTAACATCTTCGCATACTTCGAAAGTAATATCCTGACTTTTTGTGCAACAGCATTCACCTGCCGCAACCGCAACAGCATCACAACCGCAGTCATCTGGCTGAACAACACCCGCTACTTCATTAACATCACCGTTCAAATCTGTATCTAATGTCATATCCATCCTACACCTCCTTTACTATACCATATTCCATATAATGGGATATGGTGTTAATATGGTGTTAATTTATTTTAAACCAAGCCTCCTGTTTTTTACATTTGTACTAAAGAACCAGAAACCAACACCTCACCAACGGTTTAAGTTTGATGAGGTGTTTCTAATCGTTCTAGTAGTTCTGTAGTTCTAGGAGACTGTTGTAAAAAGTAGTTTTTCCAAAAAAAATTGTGTCAGTATATGGAATAAATCGCATATTTATAACACTATATATTGTAGTTTTTAAGACTTGCAAAATTGATTTTTGGTGTTTTACAATAGACACCTAGTAGTTCTAATAGTTTTAATAGTTCTAATAGTTTTAATAGTTTAATAGTTCTAATAGTTTTAATAGTTTTAGCTAGTATAATTATATTGATTGGCTTAAAAAGGAGTGACCTATATGTGCGGGCGTTATTACATAGATACAAAACAAAAAGAATCCGAAATATTAAAGATCATCGAACAGATCAATGACCGATATAAAAATTCACCTGAACTATCTAAAATGAGGATTGGTGAGGTATATCCAACAAACATTGTACCGGTACTCACCCCAGAATCGCCAATGCTGATGAAATGGGGCTTCACCCGTTTTGACGGCAAAGGACAAGTCATTAACGCACGGGTGGAAACGGTTTCCGAAAAACCGATGTTTCGCAAACCCTTTGGTGAGAATCGTTGCCTGGTACCGGCAAGCTGCTTTTTTGAGTGGGAAAAAAGGGGCACGAAGAAGCATAAATACGCAATCGGTATACGGGATACACTCTATATGGCCGGACTCTATCGCTATGAAAACAATATGCACACTCCTCACTTTGTCATAATAACACGCTCGGCAGCACCTGATATTGCATTTATTCATGATCGCATGCCGGTAATTTTAGCTAAAGATATACACAAAGCATGGTTATCCGAACATCTCGATAGTCAATCTGTAATGCATTATTCAGTAAAAAATCTAAAATACCGCGCCTGTTAAATTAGATTGTCTTTTGTTTCAGATTTTAAGGAGCGTGTTCACTATTATGTTTTTTATTGGCATATTCGGAATTAAAGATACCCAGAAACCAATCGCCACTCACAATAACGTCATATGCCCAACTTGTCAGGGACTGACTCATTTCGAAATTTTTAAGTCATACACTTATTTTCATTTCTTTTTCGTTCCAATCTTCAAATGGAATATAAGTTATTATGTAAGATCAGCTTGTTGCGGCAGTATTTTTGCGCTTAAGCCTGAAATCGCTCAACAATATGAAAATGGCAAAACTCCCGAAATTAAAAACGAGGACCTGCAGCCGATTAAACAATATCTCCCTACAAAAACCTGCAAAAATTGTGGAGCGAGTGTTGAATTGGAATTCAGCTTTTGCCCGTACTGCGGAAAAATGCTTTTAAATAAGGACAATACTACTCAATAACCCATTACCCATTCATCTTCAAGTATGCGCATGCATTAAAAACATGTGCCAATTACGATGCCGATACATATCGTATCCCGGGATTCTTTGATCGGTAACTCAGCAATTATCCCAACGAACATGCGTCTTTTGCGTCCCCGTTCACAAAAAGAGATAGGCTGGTTCATAAAACTACCATGAACCGACCTATCGCTAAGGGAAGCGCAGAAGAAGACCGGCGTCGACCTACACCGTCTCCCAGACTCCTACAACTCAAATTGATCCCGCAAATAAAAATTACCCAGTTTCAGATACTCCAGCACTCCCCGCTTCAGATCCTCCCGATTCTGCCACCAACTCTCGGCCTTAAAATCATCATAGCGCGTGGGACAGGCTATGACCCGGACTTCTCGCTCCATCGCGTCCATGGCCTTAACAAAAATCTTCTTCGCCCGCCCGGAATGAGATTTGGAAGTGACGATAATCAGAGAATCTATCTCCTTTTGTCCCTGGAGATATGCCCGCACCTGAATCGCTTCATCTTGGGTACTGAGGGCATCACCGGGCAGAATAGTGACCTTTTCTGCCGATACGCCCAACTGCACGGCCACATCCCTGGCAATATCCGTATCATGCGGGATTTTTACCCCATGGCTCGCCGCCAGATCATAGCCCCTGACCATATTTCTGACCATCACTATTTCATCTGCATAGCCGGTCTGATATAGGTCCACCGCCCCCAGCATCCGATCCGGGCCGCTGCCCATCAAAACAACAATGATATCGCTCGGCTGCGGTTCATCTTGTGCTGCCAGAAAATTGCCCAAGCTGGGCAGGGATAACCTGCCTAAAAATAGGACAACTAAAATAATCACTACGGTTGTAAAAAGGTTTATTAGTTTCTTCATACATCACCTTTGCCTGAGGAGGAAAATATAGAATATGATTTCACGGAGCTGCTCCTCTGCCTTATCCGTCCTTAAGATTTTATCATAATATCAGTGCAAGATCCCCCTCCTCTATAGGTAGGGGATAATATTTTCCATTAATAAAGGAATTTCACTCTCATTGACCGTACTTAACCAAATCGTACAGTCTTTTAAGAAAATGTAACAACAGAACCGTCCCCCTATTACATTATGACACAAAAACTGGTAGAATGAATTACTTATAATAATCATTCGCATTCTTAGGGGACTAAAAAAATTCTTCCTCAAAAATAGATTTCATTGCGGAGTCGCCAACCCCTTCTCTTCTAGTTTTGAGGGAATGACCTTGGAGGAATGAATCTATGTTCACTCATTCATCAAAAACAAATTCCACTAAAACAAAAGCTTTATCAGTAAATAAAGAAAAAGCGCAAGAAGTTGGTGCTGCTCCTGAATCTTTAGCATCGCCACAAAACGTCATACAGCTTCAGCGCAAGATTGGGAATAGTGCCGTATTACAACTCTATAAGTCGCAGGCCCCCCAGCCGCCTACTCAACATAAAAATAATTCCGGATTGCCTGATTCGTTGAGGGCGCGCATGGAAAACCTCTCCGGGATGACCATGGATGATGTAAAAGTGCATTATAATTCAGATAAGCCAACGCAAATGGGGGCACTGGCATATACCAACGGTACTGATATACATGTGGCCGCCGGGCAAGAAAAGCATTTGCCTCACGAGGCGTGGCATGTGGTCCAGCAGAAGCAGGGACGCGTTCAGCCGACTACTCAGTTCAAGTTTGCAGGGGTGAATGATAATCCGGAGTTGGAGAAGGAAGCCGATGAAATGAGCGGTAAGGCAATACAGTTCAAAAAAGGTGCACCCAGACAGCACCCAACAGGGGATCGGCATGCAATCCCACATCCATTTATGGATTTAAACACATGGATAGTAACGCTAAAACGAGACCGAATTGCTGATTTATTTAGAACTCTGGATGGCTTAGATGGACATGCAACTCAAATACAACAAGAGATTACTCGTTTGGTAAATGTAAAAGAACATTTCGAACAAGAACGGTATACTTATGCCTGCCAAGAAATACGGAATGCTCTTTATAGTGCAGGAGAGGCAGCGACTTTTGACTTTCCATTAACACAATTTGACTTTGGCGATTTGGGAACACTATCGCTAAAACGGATAGCCGGAACATTCTCAGGCAACGGCGGACCCCAATAATCGTAAATTTGTCAATCAAGCCAAGCACTATTCTTCCTGTTCTTTTTCGTCTAACTGTTTTTGAATTTTTGCCTGTTTTTTCTTGTTCAGGTAGCTAAGGCAAGAGAGTACAACAAAAGACGCAACGGTTGCGCTGATAAAAGTAATTGCCAACACGGCGATAAAATAACCTATACCATCTGCCTTATATTGTTCTGCGTATTGTATATAGTTTGAAACACCGTTTATCGATGTTACTACTATTCCGACCACTAGGCTGTTCACAATAGGGATGGCTTTAGTACTGAAGGAAATAAACGGATATTATAGGCGGCACCGGTAAGGGCCTGCTCATCAGTGAATCATTATAATATTCTTGTCTAACATCGGGAGATAGGATAAACTGGATTTTAGGAAATGATGAAAACTATAGGAAATGGACAGGAAATGGACAATAAATATGATGATACAAGAATATCTGAAAACAAATAGCAT
>CAYWSF010000119.1:0-5807 GCA_964460725.1 uncultured Desulfosporosinus sp. | reverse complement strand
CAGGTTAATCTGACCCTGCCGCCGGGGGCGGAAAAGTTTAAAAAAGGGGAAGACATCCGCATCTGGGGACATGGCCCTTTAAACGGGGAAGTCGAATTTGCCGGCTCTAATGGGGTCGTCCTCAAAGTCAAAGATCTGTCTTCCTATACCTTCATGGAAGGCCGCGTGGTTATGCCTGTCAGTCTGTTTGCGGGTGCGCCGACGGCAGCTTATACTACTCAGCCGGCTCTGAGCAAGATTTTAGCAGAGGAACAGGGCTGGGCCGACCAGGCCAATAAAGAACGGATGCTGGCCAGAGCAGAGACCGGTGCCGGAGCAGGTATCGTAGCGGCGGCGCTGGCAAGTGTCTTTATGCTGTGGCGCAGGTTCGGACGCAAACATCGTACCGTTTTTGACGGTGATTATTACCGGGATCTGCCCGCCAATTACAGCCCGGCGGAATTGAGTGTGCTGTGGAATTTCAAAGCCATGAATGCCAATGACATCACTGCTACCATCATGGATCTGGCCCGGCGGCAATTTCTTTTCTTAGAGGAAGATACCGTACAGGTACGGAAACTGCTGGGGAGCAAAGAAGTCACCACCTTCCGACTCAGTTTTATGCCGGCCCCGGAACCGGCGGCACTGCGCAAACCGGAAGAAGCAGTCCTCAAGCCTCATGAAGCAGAACTTATCGATTATCTCAAAAATGATATCGGCGGTGGTAAGGATTTTATCTATTTGACCGACATCGAAGAATACGCCAAAAAACACGGCCGGGAATTTCATGCCTTCTGGAGCGGCTGGACTTCCGATATCAACACCAAATGCGAAGGATACAACTTCTTTGACAGCAGTGGTAAAATGTCGCTCTTAACTGTGTTAGGCGGCGTTGCCCTCTTTGTAGGAGGTTTCGTCCTGGCAGCCCGGATCGGAATTATTGGCTGGGCCATGATCATTGCCGGCGTTATTATTTTCATCGTGCCGCGCTTTTTCAAACGACGCTCTGTGACCGGTCAGGAAGACTATGTGCGTTGGGCTGCTTTTAAAAAATTCCTGGAACATTTCTCGGAAATGCAGCGCCACGAAATCCCCAGCTTGATCATCTGGGAGCACTATCTGGTCTATGCGGTCACGCTGGGAGTAGCTAAAGAAGTTATCCGGCAGCTGGAAGTGGTCTTCCCCAATATGCAGGACGGAGATTATCGCTTTGGCTATGGATGGATGATGTATGGGAGCTATCATTCCGGCATGAATAACCTGACTAATTCCTTCGATTCGATCGGCAATTCTTTCGAACGTTCTTTGGCATCAGCGCAAAAAGCAGTCAGCAAGTCTTCCTCCGGTTCCGGCGGCGGCGGTGGTTTCTCCGGCGGCGGCGGCGGTGGCGGCGGCGGCGGAAGCTATGGAGGGCGGTAAAAAATGATTTGTCCCAATTGCGGTGCTGATTCTGATAAAAGTGTTAAATTTTGTGTCCATTGCGGCAGCCCACAGGTGCAGTCTGCAGAGAACCAAGTGCCAGAACCTGAAACAGCGGAAAGGGAACCGGAAAGGGAACCGGAAAGTGAACCGGCAGGTAATAATGCCCTGATCGGCTATTCAGAGCGGATCAATGACCCGGCTTTTGCCAGCTATCGGCGTCAAACTACCGCCTGGTCCTTTATCTTTGCAGGAATTCTTGCCGTGATCGTGATTGTTGGTTTTTACATTTACGGAGAAAAAAGTTCTGAAATGGATAATCCCCAGGCCCTTTACATAGGACTGGGAATTGGAGGCATGTTCCTGACCATCGCTTTATTGTCGACCATTAGCCGCATGAGGGTAAAGCAGTGGGATGGGGTGGTCATAGATAAAAAAAGGAGAAAAAGACCCGGCGCAACAAAAGCTCGGACGGTCGCTACTATCCGGAACGATACACCTTATATACGGTAGTTTTTAAAACCGACCGGGGTAAGATCCTAAACAAATCGGTGGATGATGATGATACCGTTTTCAACTATTTTCAGATCGGTGATCGGGTGCGTCAGCATAAAGGGCTGGGCACCCTGGAAAAATACGATAAAACAAGGGACAGCATTATATTCTGCAATGCCTGTTCTACATTAAACGATATCAATGATGACAAGTGCTTCCGCTGTTCAAGCCCTTTGTTGAAATAGCCGGAGGAATTTTAACATTCACTCATCTAATTGGAAAATTTCCTCAACGGGAGTGTTTAACAATCTCGCAAGCTTCATTGCTAATTGAAGAGAGGGATTATACTTATCATTTTCAATGGCAATAATAGTTTGTCTTGTCACACCCAGCTGATTTGTCACATCTTCTTGACGCAATCCTAATTCCTTGCGTAGGATTTTAATATTATTTCTCATTGCCAGACATTTTACGAGTCATATAAAGTTTACTGCCAAAGAAAATGATATTTTGAAAGCAAATAATCGTAAAAAGAATAAAAGGAAGCTCCCCGCTCTTGATAAAAGTTACTACAAGCCAAATAAATAAAGCAATATTAACAAATACCCAAGATAACTTCATAGACTTGAAGTTGATAAACATTTCCATTTCATCCGCTTTTTTAAGCTTCATAAAAAGTCCCTCCTTGCCTAAATGTAAAGACATATTTACATTTATTATATGTGAGGGGAAGCAAATGTCAAGAACCCTTTACATTTCCTTCATAGCTTCTGAGTAAATCTCTAATATGAGTAAAATAAATCTCTAATAAGGGTAAATCAGGAACAGGAGTTAACAAATATTGAGAATCCTTTAAATTATTGCACCGGCCTTGGCTTGGCGGTGTGCTACAGTATAGCGGCCAGGCATAATGCCAGGATAGATTACTTGACCGGTACGGAAGGCACCACGTTTTATGTTCGCTTTTCCAGCGCAGCTGGACAACGTGTTCATCATTTTTTGAACTGAGGACAAATATTTAGAAAGGCAAAGAGACATGATACCAATCCCAAATAGGATAAGCGCATGCCTATGAATATTTCTTACGTTGATAAGGCAAGGTGCGGTCTTACATAGGAGTTTATAACTATTGTAGTATATTTAAGGCTTGTCTATTCGGACAAGCCTTAAATATACTACAATAGAGTCTAGAAATCGTAATTGTTTAGTCCCTCACGGTGAAAGGTAGCACAGTCGGTCATTTCACTCGTGCTGGCGTTAGGAGAACGCACTTCAATTTTGTCTGCATAACAATGATCTCCTGTACCGTAATAATAGCAAGTGTTAACAAGGCATCTGATCCCGCCGTTAGGTTGAGACATTTTTTTTGCTTCTTTTGACATTGTTGAATTCCTCCTTCAAGTAAATTACAAAGTTTAATATCTCCAATTGTTTGCTTATTATGAATACTTATTCTTTCATTATTTTTTCAGTCGCTTGCTGACTGAACTATGTAAATCAATATATAATCGTTATGGGTTTTGGTTTGCTAACTCTATATATAAATGCTACTGAAGCCCAGGGGCAAAATGCCCCGAAGCCCCTGATACCATTTTTATCTTTTTCGATTATGCAGCAACACGAGAAATGCACTCGAGATAAGAGATTAACGGATTTGAGCCAGCGTTCCCTTTAGAGTATCTAAGTCTACCGGTTTAGCTAGGTGCTGACGAAACCCAGCTGCCTTGGACTGTTCCAGATCTTCAGGCTGCGCATAAGCGGATAGTGCAATCAAATAAACTTCTTTTAGTTCATCATCGTTTCGAAAGATTCTGGCCACTTCATAACCACTCATACCTGGCATGCCGATATCGCATATCAAGATATCCGGTCGGAACTCTTTTGCCTTGTCTATACCTTCTGGTCCGCTTGAGGCGGTTATTACTTGATGACCTAAATAACCGAGTAACGAACCCAGAATCTCAGTTATTTCTGGAATATCGTCTATGAGCAGAATTTTAAGGAAGTGAGAGGATAAATAGCCTGCCATCGACACCTGTTCATTATCCTTTGTTATCGGTAGACGAATCGTAAATTTTGTCCCTTGGCCCATACCCTCACTATAAACATCCACACTGCCATTATGCATTTCAACTAAATTTTTGACAATCGTCAGACCCAAGCCGAGCCCGCCTTTACTTCTGGCCAAACCGTTGTCCGCTTGCATGAAGGGTTCGAACAAATCCGGCAGTATTTCCTGACGAACACCTATGCCGGTATCCTGAACTGTTAAGACAGCTTCACGCTTGTTCTTATCACGCGACACTGTCACGATGGCTTTGTCTCCTTTATTTGTGAATTTAGCAGCATTATGCAGTAAGTTTCCAATTACCTGTACTAAACGAACCGGATCAACTTTTAAATATATTGGAGCTGGGGATAATATGATTTCCAAGCTAATACATTTTTTTGTAAAGTGACCCTGATAATCCACAGTTGCTTGTTGTACCAGTTTATTAAGATCTACACATTCTTTTTTTATCGAGATCTTATTTTCATTAATACGGCTAATGTCTAACAGATCATTTACCAGTCGGGAGAGCTGTGCGGTCTGCCGCTCAATAATTTCTCTGGTCTTCCTATCCTCTTCCCCGCCGGGTCGCACCTGTTTTTGAAGAGCAATACTCATCATAATCGAAGCAAGCGGATTTCTTATCTCATGGGAAAGCATACTAATAAAATTTTTTTCCCGTCCATCCAAGTCCTGAAGTTGTTCTGATAATTGAAAAACTTTCCGTTTATTTTCTTTTAGTTTTTTATACATTAGATTTATCCGTAATTCACTTCGGTGTATGAGGTGCTGAGACTGAAGGTGAATTTTAACAAATGCATCCACTTTTGACTTTAATGTCTTTGGGTGCAATGGTTTAAACAAATAATCGATTGCACCTAAATTATACCCCTGCACGATATGTTCCTCGCTTTTGTAAATCGCTGTGACAAATATAATAGGTATATTGCTGTTTCTTTTTCTTGACCTAATGATCCTAGCCGTTTCAAAGCCGTCCATTCCCGGCATCTGCACATCCAGCAGTATTACGGCAAAATCGTCTTGTTGTAGTAAGCATCTCAAGGCATTTTCTCCGGAATTAGCAAATATAAGCTGATAATCCGGCGATTTAAGTACTGCCTTTATAGCTAGTAAATTATCCGGGCGGTCATCAATAATCAATATTTTCGGTTTGCATACAATTGGAACTTCTCGGCATTTATTTTTCTGTAGACTAAACAATTATTTTACTACCCCTTTCCCGAAATATTCCTATTTAAGATCAAAGGTCTTGTAATAGTGAGAATGACTACCAGAGGCAACGTCCTTTTTTACATCCCAGAAACCTAAAATATAATATTTTTCATACTGAATTTTCTTCTATTAAATCCAAAAACCCTTTAGAGGAAAAGTATAATATGCTCTAATAATGACAATGATTGTAGATTATACAAAATAATCACTGATTCCACTGCTGAAAGCAGTAAAATTATCTTCTCACCACCATGCACCACTTTGTCAATGGTAGCATGGTAACTTGAAGAATAATCTTCTCTAAAAATCTCATTTGTATAGAGACAGTGACGTATTATTTGGGTTTACCTTGGCTATTAATCACGCTTTTTAACCCTCTTCTTCGTTAAATAGTGACAGGTATCCCTTGGTCAAGTTTAAGTAATTCCTTCACTTTCTTACGGATATCTCCTTTGAAGAATCTGTTTAACTGACGGAAATTATGAGCAATAATTTTTGTCCCTACCGATAGAATCAGTACTTAGTTTGGCAACTTTGATGAAATGATCTGTAAGTTCTTTAAAATGGAGCAAAAATATGTCTGCTTCTTCCGGATGTTCAAGAGAATAATTATAAAGTCTAGCTCTGAACT
>CAYWSF010000118.1:5611-5837 GCA_964460725.1 uncultured Desulfosporosinus sp. | reverse complement strand
TCTACCAACTCCTTACCGGTATTAATATTAGCTGCTAAGCCAATCTGTTGATCGTTAATCATTACAGATGCCGCAGGAGTCGTGGTCGAATAATAAAAGGCAAACCCACCGGTCAAGATGATTGTAAGAGATAAACTGCCGATAAAGCGTGGTGATTTCCAGGGTATTTTTTTTAGTCTGTTTCCCGAACTTTTTAAGCGTGATAAAAATGGGGGCAAGTGCATGT
>CAYWSF010000118.1:0-5601 GCA_964460725.1 uncultured Desulfosporosinus sp. | reverse complement strand
TGCGCTTTTTAAGCGTGACAGGATCGAAGACAAATGCATCTTTTTTTCACCTTTCTTAGCTTACGAGGTTAGTTGACGGATTCGGGCCATAGGTGTAAGCCCTACGCAATAGTATACGATTCACCCCAAAAAAAAATCCCCCGCTCCAGGTTATCGGATTAAGCTTTTGTTATTATTAGATTATTCTTGTACTACGTTTTTTGCACTACATTATAAGATATTCGACGTTATGTACAAATATCCTCTAATTTGGTTATGTAATTAATGGTAATTCGATTTTATTTTTGGCCGCGTGAGCAGCTCCTCAATGGCAGAGGGTTCCGCTCTGAACTCCCATACCGCTCAACTGAGGCAGCATTATATCCGGAAACCAAGCTCGAACCCGCCGGTTACGGCGTGTTTGAGTTTGGTTTCGCCTTTCGCCATTTCCAAAATTAGAAATCATTTATTTTATGCTTGAGGTTTTCAGCAGCGTCAGCCGCGCTATTCATTGCGTCATTGATAGTAGTTCCGTTAAATTCAGGACCGTGGAAGCGGTAACGAAAACCAAAGAACAGCCCAATAATGATCAGCGGAACAGTAATCCAAAAGGCAAAAATGATCAGTAATACCATGGCGGTAACAGGTATAGAAGCTTTACTTTCATTGCCCTTTAGCACTTCGAATGAAATAGCATTACATTTGCGGAGTGCACTAGCGCAAAATGCTCCAAATCCCTTCATAAAAGAAGAAAAAGTTTTTCCATAGTTGCTATTTTCTTTTTCCCAATTATCTTTGCTAAGGGATATTCCGTCAGCATCTTTAGCCTTTTTGCTGCTGTAATAGCCGCCGTTTGGTGGATTTACCTTACCCTGTTTCTCCAAAATAATAATCGCTTCAAGCAAGTCCCCGTTTGCTGCTTCCAGGGCAGTTTTTGCCTCGTCGTAAGTTACATTTGCCATGGTTCGTAATTTTTCTACTTGCTCCAAGGTAATCATAGAATTTTCCTCCTTTTAATTATGATATCGTTTTGTCAAAAATTTTGCAATAAGCTTATCCTTAAATTTCTGTAATTATATTCTGATTTTAAATACTTCAAGCTCTTACTCAAAGACAACGCATGTGCCTAATTATGTCAATTTCGCAGCTTGAAAGCGTTGATTTTACTGGATATCATATTTAACGCATGTGTCAAAAATTCGTATTTGTTAAGGGCCCTGCCTCAAGCAAAACATTTAAATTAGAATTTGATTATAAAATAGAGCATATTGTCCAATTTATAGATTCCTGTAAAATACTTTTTGCTTTGATTAAGCATCAAAGGCAAGGACGATATCAAGTTTAACAGTATACAGGAGAAAAACCAGGGTATTACCTGGCAATAATTGGTTAAATTCACTTACATTCTTTGTTTTTCACTTCTCACTAAGGATAAGAGCGGAATTTGCGATATAAATTTACCCCAATGATCTGCGGAAACCCTTTAATGATGGGCTTCTCCACGAATTTGGTAAAGTTTGTCAAGAACCTTATTTATTAGGATTTCGACATGGCTGATAGCGTATAATTAAAAACACCGGGGAAGATAATCATGTAAAGAAGATACTCTGAACCGGAATACTAATTAGGTGGGATGTTGGCGAATGGGTAAGGAAATAAAAATTATAATCGCGGATGATAACCGTAATTTGTGTCAGATGTTACAAAATCACTTTCAAGGTCAAGAAGACTTCAGTATAGTTGGTGTAGCTTATAACGGTTTAGAAGCCTGTGAGCTTCTCCAAACCAAGGAACCTGATCTAATCATCCTTGATGCTGTGATGCCAAATATGGATGGTTTAAGCGTTTTGGAACGAATCAATACCATGACAATGACACGTCCCAAAATTATCATGCTGACAGCTTTTGGACAGGAATCTTTATTGAATCAGGCAATGACGCTAGGTGTAGACTACTTTGTTTTAAAACCATTCGATCTGGATATTCTCTGCAAACGCATACGTTCTTTATCTCAGGATACGCCGTCGTCTCCTCCTGCTCAGCTTTCTGCAGCTTCTCCATTAGTAACAACGGCAGGAGGTGGTATTAATCTATTCAGTGAAGTAACCAATATGATGCATCAAATCGGCATTCCTGCTCATGTTAAGGGTTACCAATATATTCGTGATGCAATTTTAATGGTGGTGGAGGATGTTTCTTTATTAGGGGCGGTAACAAAGGAACTTTATCCTAATATTGCGAAAAAGAATGGCACTGCTCCGAGCAGGGTAGAACGTGGAATTCGTCATGCAATTGAGCTTGCTTGGGACCGCGGGCATACTGATACACTAAAACGCATTTTTGGATATTCTATGAATATTGAACGTCAAAAACCCACGAACTCTGAATTTATTGCTCTGCTTGCAGATAGATTTCGCGTAATCGGTCAAGTGAGCTAAGGGCAGTTTTGCACGGGGCATATCTCCAAAACCCGCATGGTTGGCAGTGACACCGGCCTTGCGGGTTTTCTTTGCACAGGAAGTGCAGTATTTTAAAGTAATTAATTTGTTTGGATAACCAAAAAAAGGTAATGATAATTTCTGTTCTAAAAGCAGGTGTTTTTTTACTTTTGTTAAATTAATTAAAAGCCTGCCTGGTAAAATATTAAAGAAAAGAGGAAAATTTGCTTTGAAAAGAATCATTGTTTTGGTTTCCCTTTGTGTAATGAGTACCTTATTATTTGGTTGTTCGACCGAGCCAACTGCGTCGGAAAAAACGCCAAACGCCTCTGACCAAAACCAAAAGATCGAAGTCCCGGTTCAAGTGACTTATTTGGGTCATTCAGCCGTTATGCTGGAGTCTGGAGGAAAAACTGTATTAGTTGATCCCTGGATCAAAGATAATCCCAAATGCACAATTCAGTTGGAGGATATTAAGAAAGCAGATATTATTTTAGTAACACATGATCATTTTGATCATATTGGAGATACTGTTGCTCTTGCCAAGGCTACTAAAGCCACAGTAGTTGCCATGCCGGAAACTACCACAAAACTGATGAAGGAAGGCGGGCTGCCGGTAGATCAAGTCGTATTTGGAATGGGCCAAAATATCTTGGGCAAACAGAATTCCCAAAGACCTGATGCGGCTATGGGGGTTTCTCTCTGATTTGATGAATCAATTTGAAGGAATTTAGATACTTATCAAGAATTATAGTATAAGAATGCCGAATTCAGAACAACCTGCAGGCTTGTTATTATAAAGTAAACTGTGATATCGTAGTTTTGGTTGTTGATATTTTAGCAGAAATTTCATCGGTAAACCTACTGAACGAGAGAAACCCCATCGTAATAGAAAGTAGGAGGAACTGAAACATGCCAGAATGGGAAGACCATAAATTGTGGCAGCGTTTGAAAGAAGACTCGGAAGCCCGCGAGGCTTTCTTGGCCGAACATCAGACGTTTATTTGTCATGTGGCTAGCCGGGCATGTTTCCGATCCCTGGAATGGGGCAGAGATGATGAATTATCGGAAGCATTGATTGCCTTTAATGAGGCGATTGATTTGTTTGTTGCGGATAAAGGGGTGCCTTTTTTAGCCTATGCCCGTGTATTGATAAAACGTCGATTAATCGATTATCATCGCCGGCATAGCTTGCGGCAGACCATATCTCTCGACCAGGAAGACAAAGGTAGGATGTTCGACACATACCTTGGCTTGGATGAATTTCGTGAGCAAGAGCAAAATCGGGAACGCGCAGCTGAAATCCAACAGTTTGCTAAAGACTTGGCTGCATTTAAGCTTACCTTTAAGAACTTAGTTGAAGTTTCTCCAAAACATCGGGATTCACGGGAGACATTACTGCGTGCAGCTCGAGAATTAGCCTTTGACACTGAGCTATGGGCTCGGGTTAAGCGCACTGGAAAAGTACCAATGCAAGCCTTAGTTTTGAAAACACAAATTCACCCAAAAGTCTTAGAGAGGGGAAGGAAGTACATATTAGCAGTGGCTTTGTTGATAGCAAACCAACATGACTATGTTTATTTACGTGAATATGTGCTTGCGCGGGAAAGGGGGTCGATAGGATGAGAAAAATAAAAGCTGTGGTGTTGGAACAATCCGGATCAAATTATACACTGCTTGGCCAGGACGGCACCTTTCGCCAGGTTCATAGACGACTTAATGCTGAGGTGGGTGAAGAAGTTCAAATTCAACTATGGCCCGAGTGTTTTAGTGGAATACACCTATGGGCTGGGACCGCGGCAGTTTTACTTTTGGTATTGACAAGTGCCCTGGGATGGAACCTCTATCAGGCCCCAACCGCAGTAGCCTTAATGTCTGTCGACATAAATCCAAGTATGCAATTTACCTTGGATAATCAAGGTAATTTATTAAAATTCAAAACACAAGATGAGGATGCTAAGCGTATGCTTAATCAAATTGATTTAAAGGGGAAACCTATTGATGAAGCCTTAAATCAAATTGTATCTCAGGCATATGAGCAAAAATTCCTTGGTTCTGAACAGCAATGGGTTGTGATTGGATATTCTCCGATGGCCGGCAAAACCTTAGAGCAAATGCCGGAGAAACTTAATGAGAACCAGATTATAGCATGTGTTAAAGAGGCAGGTGAGAAAAAAGGGTTGCCCCTGCAGGTTGCTGTTTTCTCCCTTACTTCTCAGGAACAGGAGTCTGCTCAAGAGGGCGATCTAACTTTAGGAGAGTATGCGCTTTGGCAGACTGCAGATAAGGCCGGGGTCGCGACGCAGCCGGAGAAAATAAAAGAGACTTCTGAACAAGTTAAGTTACTTGAAAACCCACAGGTTCAAGAGAGAATTAAGTCAGAAAAATCAGAAAAAAAGGGACCGGAACCCAAAACGCCATTATCGCGTGGGATTGCGAAAGATGAACAGGGCTCAACGGTCAAGCTAATTGGTAAGGAAACAGAAAAGCGAATGTCTGACAGGTTGTCAATTCTTACGAACAGAAATAATGCAATTTATAACAACAGGCAATATGATAAAAAAGAAATCAGTCGTTCATCCCCTAAAGGTATAATGAACCAAACCAAGGAAAATAATTATAATAAACATAAAAATGAAAATAACAAGGAGAATAATAATTTAAAAAACAAAAATGAGAATGCTCATAATGATTATAAAGATAATAAGGTGAATACGGATAGCAAGGTGAATACGGATAGCAAGGTGAATACGGATAGCAAGGCGAATAAAGATAGCAAGGCGAATAAAGATAACAAGGTGAATAAAGATAGCAAGGCGAATAAAGATAACAAGGCGAATAAAGATAACAAGGCGAATAAAGATAACAAGGTGAATAAAGATAGCAAGGCGGATAAAGATAGCAAGGCGGATAAAGATAACAAAGTGAATAAAGACAACAAGGTGAATAGGATATGATGTCAAATATGTTAATAAAAAGGAAATGGGAAATAAAATATGACAAGATTAAGAAAGAAGGTTGAGGGTTTAATTACAGGGCGCTAAAGGGGCTGCCAGCTCATAGAAATTATATTTCTATTGAGATGGCAGCTTTTACTTTTCAGGGTAATGGAGTTGAAATTTAGAATTTTGTAAAGGACAGTTATGGACAGGACGGGACGAGGGCAAAAATTTTGTGAGTGACT